>JBJLBX010000014.1:0-8536 GCA_045567955.1 Candidatus Poseidoniales archaeon
CACATACTTACGCCACCTGCTCCATATGCTGCTTTAACAACACCTGCAAGACCAGCTCCATAATCGTTAGACATATAAATTAATCCTGGATTTTGCCATCCATGAGATGCTGCCATAGTTGCCATAGCCATACCTTGTTGGGCATCACTTGGAACTACACGGAACATGTATCCACCATCATCTGCAGTTGTTAAAGCTGGAGAAGTTGATGCATAGGAAACTAAAGGAATACTTGCTGCTTTAGCAACTTCCATAGCTCCGAGAGTTGCACCTGAACATGCTGCTCCTGCAATTCCCACTACACCAGCATCAACCAAAGATTGAGCGCCAGTAGCAGCAGTAGTTCCTGAACAACCTGAATCAGCTTCAACTAATTCAAAAGTATGAGTAGTTGAATCCTCATTCAAATGATCTATAGCTATTTGTGCTGCATCTGAAAAAGCTTCAGCATATACAGCTATTGGACCTGTACTTGGATTCAAAAAACCAATTTTAATTGTATCCTCTTCTGCCGCTGCTTTAGCGACTGGACCTATGCCAAATATAGGCATCAAAGTTGATGCCAAAAGAGCAAAAGCCACTGCTATCGTTAATATCTTACTTGCGTTCATAAGCGTTCACACCTTCTCATCATAGAAGAGGGGTGTTAAAAGGATTAATATCCTACGCGTAGAACAATAGAATATCTGTTTTTTTATTATTAACAATTCTAGTTAACTGTAGGAATATTATTATTAAGCACATCTGATTTCTTACTCAAAAAAGAGTAGCTCAAATGTCAGATGAAAATAAAAACTCAGCCCCAAAATTCGTATATAATTGTGTAAAGTGCGGACAATATTGCTCAAAAATAGAAAAGGTTCCTGTATATTTTCAAGACATTACTAATTGGAGAAAAAATGGAACTCTAAATAGCCTAGCCCAGAACATAGGCATGGATATGGATGGAGGGTTCCCACAATTAGTACTAGAAAGTAAAGAAGATGAAACTGGATGTCCAATGTATGATTCTGAAAATAAATTATGCCAAGTACATCATGATATGCCTCTTAATTGTAAAGCATACCCTCTTAATTATAATGGAAGTAAATATTTTGTAACCGACAAAGCATGTCAAGGATTAGGCCAAGGTAGCATGGATGCTATGCAATTAAAAACACAACGAGACGCAGCTATGGCTGATTATGAAGCTAAAATGGAAAGTAATGCAGTTGTACCTTTGCTCTATAGCATAATAATGGGTGAGTTAGTTGATCAATCTCGAAAATCAATGGAACATATGACTGAAGAACAAAAGAGCCAACTCCAAGACATTATAAAGGAGGAAAAAGACTGAAACCAACTTTACTTTCAGCTTTGAAATTTCTAGCATTGCAAGGTGGAATTCGACACCCTGTGCATATATCCTCCATTAAGTTATCTAAAAATTTAGGAATCAGCCAGCAATCGGCATCAAGATATTTGATAGAATTAGTAGACAGAGGTTATCTAAATAGAAGATTAGCTCAAGGTGGACAAGTTGTTACAATCCTAGAAAAAGGAATTTTGACATTAAGAAGAGAATTCTCTGAATACAGTTTAATGTTTGGAACTCAAAGAGAAATTGAAATGAAAGGAACTTTAGAGACTGGGCTTGGTGAAGGTGGGTATTATATTTCTAAGAAAGGATATATGTCCCAATTTAAACAAAAACTTGGTTGGGAACCGTATGAAGGTACTTTTAACTTAAGATTGGATGAAGATGAAGTTCCAAAAATTGAAGCTATGAGAGCTGCAGAAGGAATGCTAATTAGTGGATTTGAACAAGAAGGTCGAACTTTTGGAAAAGCCTGGGTTTTTAATTGTACCCTCAGAAATAGAACTAGTAACGTTGACGATTGTGCAATTATTTCACCAAAAAGAACTCACTACAAAAGAGTCGTCGAAATAATTTCTCCTGTTTTCCTTAGAGATAAACTTAATGCTGAAGACGGTGAAACTTTTATTATTTCTGTAAACTTGGGAGATATTTAAAATAGAATGGACAAAATGCAAAGCGTAGGTAACAACTGATGACTCCTTTTCATGATTATTATGGAATCCCGTGGTATGCTATTCTTGGATTATGGTCTCTAATTGCATTAGGATCACATATATACCAAGTAGGATTTATTGTAAAACTAATAAGACTAGGTAAAGATGATGATAGATTCAATTCCTGGAAGCAAAGAACAAAAGAATTTTTAACTGATTGGCTTGGACAACGTAAAGTCGTACAAGACAAACTAGCAGGATATGCTCATGCTTTGATTTTCTGGGGATTCCTAATGCTTGTTAGTGACGTAATCGATTTGGGCACAGGAGGTTTATTTGCTAAGTTTCTTGAAAAAATATACTTAGTAAATATATGGAATCTTGTTGTAGATATAGGATATACGATGGCAGGGATTGGAATTATTATTTCATTATATCGTAGATTAATTGTTAGGCCTGAAAAATTGAAAGGAGCAAGTGTGGAAGGAGTACTTATTTTATTTGCAATTTTAGGAATTGTCATAACTGCTTTTATTGTTGAAGCAGGATATATGATAGGCGATAAAGCACACTATAACAATTGGGAACCTGTTGGCGTACTTTTTGCTAAACAAATGGAAAACATCAATATCGAAACACTCGGCACTATAGTAGATGCTAGTTACTGGATACATATGATTTTGATAGGTTTGTTCTTAATTGAAATTCCTCAAACAAAACATTCACACCTAATAGGAACTATTCCAAATGTCATGTTCCAGGATCATGAACCTATGGGAACCATGCTTCCAATGCAAACAGATGATAACAATATTGCAGTTAAAACTGATGACTTAGATTTTGATAATTTAACATTAGGTGTCAATAAATTCACTGATTTTACATGGAGACAATTATCGGATGGATGGGCCTGTACTGCTTGTGCAAGATGCCAAGATGTTTGTCCAGCATATAATAGTGGAAAAACATTAAACCCTATGCAAATTATAATGGATATCAAAAATTATGGAAAAGAACATGGAACTTCTCTTTTATCTGGTAATGAACCTGAAGAAAACATTGTTGAAAGATTTACTCCAGACGCAATTTGGGCATGTACAACCTGTTATGCGTGTGTAGAAGCATGTCCCGTTCATATCGAACATGTTCCAAAGCTTACAGATACAAGAAGGCATTTAGTAATGGAAGCATCCGAATTTCCAGAAGAACTTCAGAGTATGTTTAACAATTTAGAACGCAATTCAAATCCATGGGGTTTAGGTGCACATACCCGAGCTCATTGGGCTGAAGGATTAGACATAAAAATAGGTGAACCTGCCGAATATTTATTCTATGTAGGGTGTGCCGGTTCTTTCGACGATAGGAATAAAAAGGTATCAATCGCAACTGCCAAACTTTTGAAAGAGGCCGGTGTTGACTTTTCAATACTTGGTGAAATGGAAGCTTGTAATGGAGATCCTGCAAGACGTGCAGGTAATGAATTCTTGTTCCAGATGATGGCTGAAATGAACGTAGATACTATGAATTCTTTAGGGACGCTCAAAGTAATTACTGCATGTCCACATTGTTTCCATACAATAGGAAAAGAATACGAAAAATATGGGGGAAAATATGAAGTTTATCACCATTCCCAAATATTGAATGATTTACGTCAAAAAGAAAAAATAATTATTAAGGATTTTGAAGATAAGGTCACATTCCATGACCCTTGCTATCTTGGTCGGATTGGAGGTGAAACTGAAGCGCCAAGAGGTGCTTTAGGAAATGATCTAATCGAAATGGAAAGACACGGTACTAATTCATTCTGTTGCGGCGGTGGTGGTGCACAAATATGGATGGAAGAAGATGCAGACAAAAGAGTTAATGAAATCAGAGCAAGAGAAGCCTCAAAAACAGGAGCCGACACTGTAGCTGTAGGCTGTCCCTTCTGTATGACAATGATGAGTGACGGCTTGAAAAGTATCGGTGATGGAAAACCAGTAAAAGACATTTCTGAGATATTATTAGAAAATTTAGAGGTAAAAACATGAACATAGCAGTTTTAATCAAAATGGTTCCAGACACAGAATCCAGGTTGGAAATTGTAGATGGAAAAGTGAAAGAAGATGGATTCAAATATATGGTTAATCCATATGATGAATTTGCAGTCGAACAAGCTGTTCAATTCAAAGAAAAGGTTGGAGGAAAAGTTACACTTGTATGCTTATTTTCTGACAATCCTGGAATTGACACCGATTTAAGAAAGATGATGGCAATTGGTGCTGATGAAGCAGTTGTTTTGCGACAGGACGGATATAGTGGGGACAAACCCTCTACAAATTCTAAAATTTTAGCAGAAGCTGTAAAAAATCTAAATGCAGATATTGTAATTGGTGGTGTTCAAGGAATTGATTATTATCAGGGAGCAACTGGCCCTATGGTAGCCCATCATTTGAATATCCCGCACATTTCAGGAGTCACAAAACTAGAATTGAACGGTGAAAAAATTACAGCTAGAAGACAAATTGAAGGCGGATTACAAATTATTGAATCTGAACTACCTGTTCTAATAACTGCTCAAAAAGATATGACAAAAGTAAGATTTCCAGCACTGAAAGATATTATGATGTCAAAAAGAAAACCATTTGAAAACCATAATGTAAGTGCTTCTGGAGAAAATGATGTTGAAACCATAGAATGTTCATTACCTCCTGCAAGAGATGGCGGATTGATTATTGATGGTGAATCACCTGAAGAAAAAGTAGATAAATTACTTGAAAAACTGAGAATGGAGGCTAAGGTATTATGAGCGCAGTGTTAGTTATTGGAGAAACTGATGGTGACGAAATAAAAGATATCTCTCAACAAGTATCTGCTGTTGCAGCTGGAATGGGAGATGTTGTGGGTCTTGTTATTGGTAAAAGTATTAGTGATGCTGGTATGAAACTAGCTACTGCAAAAATTATCCTTGCGGACGATGATAAGTTGGAATATTATGACCCTATCAAGTTCTCATCTGTAATTTCTCAAGTTGTTGAACAGAATGGAATAACTAAAATACTTATGGGAGCTACAACTATGGGAAAGGACTTAGGACCTAGAGTTGCTGCTGAACTAGGATGGGGATATCTTGGCGACTGTTTAGAAGCTGGAAATGAAGGGTTTGTAAGACCTACATTTGCAGGGAAAGTACTTGCTAAATCAAACCCTGAAGGTCCAGTTGTAGTAAGCATTCGAAACAATGCATATCCGGCTGGAGAGTCATGGTCTGGATCTGTTGAAAACTTTTCAGGAAATATACCTGATTCAACAACAAACACTATTTCTATTGAAAAGGGAGAAAGTGGAACTGTAGAATTAACTGAAGCAAGTATTGTTGTCAGTGGTGGAAGAGGTTTAGAAAGTTCGGAAAATTATGATGAACATATACGTCCATTAGCTTCAACTTTGAATGCTGCAGCGGGAGCAAGTAGAGCCATCGTAGATGCTGGCTGGGTTCCTCACTCACACCAAGTAGGACAAACTGGAAAGACAGTTACTCCTGACTTATATTTAGCAATAGGAATTTCTGGAGCTATTCAGCACCTCGGTGGCATGAGTGGATCGAAATTTATAGTGGCAATTAACAAAGATTCAGATGCGCCAATATTCAAGGTAGCGGACTATGGTATTGTTGCTAATTTATTTGACATTATACCTATATTAAAATCCAAATTAAGCAAATAGAATAGATACTGTTATAAGGGGTCAGTCTATAATTGAAATGTGACTTCTGACACCAACGAAATTAAGAAGCTTCAAGAAACTATATCTGAACTTCAGTCTGAGCTAAAATTCTTGCAAGAAACAGTTGGGGTTTTGATGGGAGCCATGATGGAAGAAAGCGAAAGTGATGAATTTTTTGGAAATAGTGAAGCTGGAAATCCAACGTTTAGATTGAATATGGGTATGTAATATTCCTTGGTAAAGCCTATATACAAAGGGCTCTGGTCCGGCTTCGTGCTCGCGTGGTGTAGCCTGGCCTATCATCTCAGGTTGTCGACCTGAGGACTCGGGTTCAAATCCCGGCGCGGGCGCCATTATTACAGGGCTAAATCATATAATATGACTTACTTCTAGGTATTTGGATTTATCCTATGCGTGGAAAAAAATATCAAGCATTGATTGTGGCAATTCTACTTTTAACGTCATTGCCATATTCTCCATTTTTATCAAGAGCATCGAGTATAGATGACTTAAACACGCTAAAGGATGATGGAGAGCCTCCTTTCAGAGATAGTGACGGTGATGGCCTATCTGATGATTATGAAATATCTCTAGGTTTTGACCCTAATGACTTTGATATGGATAATGATGGAATATCTGATATGGCTGAAATGGATTTTTGGAATGATTTGATTAATGAAGATTTTATTCCTCCTAACATGGAAGATTTATATGATTGTGACGGTGATTTGGACGGAGATGGAATCACTAATTGTATGGATCCTGATGCTGATGGAGATGGAATTATGGATCAGGAAGAAATGACCGATTCAGATGGTGATGGCATTCCTGATATGTATGAAAATATGATAGACCATCTTGATCCAAATAATCCTGATAGTGATGGTGATGGAATTTCAGATAAATTAGATGATGATCCGCCTTTGCCCCCATGGGCTGAGGATATGGCAGAAAATAATGATTGGACTCCACAACCCGATTGTAATGGATGTCCTGGGAATCCAGAAGCATTTTATCCGTTAGCAATGCTTATGGCTGTTAAATTTACAGTTACATGTGATAATTGTGAAGAACCTACTGCTAACCCTCAATATTGGAGGACTGTTGCTAAAGATGTTTACGATAATGGATACGATTCTGCAACGGACACTTATACTAGAAATCAATGGTGTCCATCACCAGGTTGTGAACAGTATGGAATTGAATCGAGTATTATAGAAGACCCTGGTTATTGGTCTACTGGAGACTCTGAATACACCTATGACTACCTAGTCACTGGCTCTGGTGTTACAAGTAATCAATACGAATATACTGTAACCTGGATTATGCCTGCACAGGGCTACCTTTCAACTGCACTTTACACTAATTCAGTCTATATTGCTAATGAAGTAACTATGGATAGTGCATTCAATCTACAAGTAGAAAGTTATGCTCAAAGTTATACATTCACAATGACGGAATACCAGATTCCTGATGAGGTTAAAAGAGCAGCTAATGCTCCTACTGACTTTGCTCCACAACTTACTGAATTACCAAATTTTCCATCGAGACCAGGACCTGATAATGATGTTTATGATTTAGCTGCATCTATAACTGAAGGGAAAACAACTGATTATGAAAAAGCTGAAGCCATAATGTATTATCTTCGTAACAATTATTATTACAACATTAATGGTACATTAACACCAGATGGAGACGACTATGTTGATTATTTCTTATTCGGAAATCCAGGGCAGGATGGGAAATGTACTAATTTTGCCTCTGCATTTAATGTATTATCTCGTTTGAATGGGATACCTACTAGGTATGTAGAAGGTAATGGACCTGGATCAGTAATAACACCTCAACAATGGAAAGACAATGGTTACGAAAGTAGTACTGGTTATGAAATTCAAGAAGACACTAGAGTCGTAACTATGCTTAATGGGCACGCATATGCTGAAGTTTTACTAGACGGAGTTGGATGGATTACCTTTGAACCTACATCGTCGACTACATGTCCTACGTGTGATCCAAATACAGCAACAACTACTGGTGAAGACGATAACATTGAAGGAAATGGAACGCAACCTGGTACTGACTATGAGATTAATGATAGTGATGGTGATGGATTAAGTGACGAATATGAAAATGGAATTGGAACTGATCCTTTTAACCCAGATACTGATGGAGACACACTACCTGATGGTTCTGAAACAGACACGGGAATTTATATTAGTACAGAAGATACTGGAACGAGCCCACTAACTGAAGATACTGACGATGATGGATTGCAAGATGACGATGAAATATTATGTAGACTTACGGGTATATATGGTAAATTTTGTTCACATCCTTTAGATTCGGATTCAGATAATGATGGAATAACTGATGGTGATGAATTCTATATTTATACAACTAACCCAATAGACCATGATAGTGATGGCGATGGATTGCTCGACGGACTAGAAATAGGCCTCTCACAAGAAGACATCTGGGATGATATACCATACAATCTAAAACCCTGTGAAACTAAAACTGGAGGAATTTTAACAAAATGTCTAGAAACATGGCAACCTGATGAAGATCCAGATACAACTACCGATCCTTTGAACTTTGATACTGATGGAGATGGAATTGAAGATGGTATTGAAGATTTAAATCATAATGGGAAATTAGATCTGCCAGATATTGAAGATGAACTAAATCCATGTAATTATGAAACTGATCCAACATTAGATGATACAGATGAAGGTGGGCGTAACGATTTTGAAGAATGTGAAATTGATTCAACCAATCCAAGAGATTCTGAAGACGATATTGGCGATTATGATGGCGA
>JBJLBX010000015.1:0-8348 GCA_045567955.1 Candidatus Poseidoniales archaeon
GCTTCTTTTTCAGCCTCTTTAGCTTCTAACTTTGCTTGTTTATCTGCCTCTTTCTTAACTTTAACTTCTTCAGCCTTACGTGCAACCTCTTCAGCTTTCAACTTTGCTTTGTCTTCTTCTGCTTTCTTCGCTACAGCTTCAGCCTTCTTAGCTTCTTGCTCGGCTTTCTTGGATTTTTCCTCTTCAGCTTTCTTTACTGCTGCTTTAGCTTCCTTAACTGCTTCTTTGGCTTGTTTTTCAGCTTCTTCAACTTCCAATTTAGCCTTTTCTTCTTCAGCTCGCTTAGCCGATTCTTCGGCCTCTTTCAATGCTTCTTCGGCCTTTCTTGCTTTCTCTTCAGCTTCTTTTCTTTCTTTTTTTTCAAAATCAAAATCTTCTGTGGATTTCGATATAGTTTTTGTATCTAATTTGGAATTATCATAAAAATGTACATCTCTTTGTGGGTATGCAATTACAATTTTATTCTCACCTAGTTTAGAAAAAACTTCATGATGTAAATCGGAATTGATCTGTCTTATCTTAATAACATTCTTAATCCAAACAACTAAAGCAAAATTCAAACTTGAATCTCCAAAGTCTTGAAATCGAACAAGGGGCAATCTAGTAGGATCATCTTGTTCCACATCCTTATTTTCTTTTGCGACATTGATTAAAGTTTTTTCAACCTCACGAGCATCTGAATCATATGAAACTCCAACTAATATTCGAAGACGATAGTATCTATCTGGTTTTGTAAGATTTACAATATCTTGATTTGCTAAAGAATTATTAGGTATGATTATTATTACATGATTAATTATATCATAAATTTTAGTAGAACGTAAACCAACCTCTCTGATGATACAATAGGTCTCATCAAATTTAATCATATCTCCTGTCTTAAAACCTTGATCCAAAAGAAGAAGAATACCCGAAAAGAAGTTACTTAGCGTATCTTGAGCTGCCAAAGCAATCACTAGACCAACAACTCCCACTCCTGCAATTAAAACTCCAAAATCAACCTGGAAGGCTGAAAGAAAATTAGTTACACCAAATGTAATGATTAGCAAAGAACCGATTATGTCTAAAATTGGACCATATTGAGTATCTGATTTACCTACATGTAGCCATTCCGAAATTACTGGCACAAAGAAATTAGTATACGACTTTAGCAAAAATACTGTCAAAAATAGTATAAAAATTGAATTGACCATTGTAATTAATATAGACACAAAAGCCTCAAGATTCGGATTCGTATTCTCAATTTCAGTAAGAAATAAAGAAAATCCACGTGTTGTTATCAGCCAAAAAACTACAGTCGTAGGATCCCACTCCCAAGAACTTAAACCTCTAAAATGAAGAGTTAGAGGTATAATAAATAAAAATACTAAAACGGCAACATAAAGAATTAATAATAATATCCAAAGTGAAAGCTCTGTAAATATTATTAAATTATTACCATCTGTATTCTGTAGTGCGTAATAAGGGGCACCATCAAGAACAGTATCTATGTAATATTCTTCAATAATAGACCTTGAAAAAAACATGAAAAATACCATTCCAAAGAAACCTAAAAACCTACCATATGGAAAATCTTTTGCAAGAGAAAAACCAAAATTCATTGTTCTTTCTGAAGGCAACACAAATATTGCATTTAAAAATAGCTTATAAGTAGTTAAGGTGCCAAATTCTAAATAGCATCATAGACTTACAAATGTATGTCTGAGCTATTAAGTGATAATGATTGTGAAAAAGCATTAAGAGGACTTGATGGATGGACTTATAATGACGTTTACAAGAATATTGAAAAGAAATTTGTCTTCAATAATTTTGAGTCTGCTGTGACTTTTGTTCAACACGTTGCAAGCATATCTGCAGAAATTAATCATTTCCCAAATATTAATATTGGAAAGAACGGAACTGCTAAAATAACTTCAACGACTGATGAGGCAAATGGTGTAACCGAAAGAGATATTGCTCTAGCTGAAAGTGTTGAAATATTAGTTTCTGGATAAAAAAATACCTAAGATATAGTTAATTCTTTGACTATATACTCTTCTGAATTTTTATCTATATATTCTATTAAATCTGATACATGTGGAGATTCAAGCAAAATTTGATTTGAGTCATGGTCAACTATACGAAATGGCATTCCATACACATTACAACAATTTATATATAATTTTCGAAAATGGAACAATGCTTTAGGGGGGCTTCCTATTGGTATTATGTGAAGCAGTACTTGGACTTAGTGAATGAAGTTTTAACCCGAGGAACTC
Source organism: Candidatus Poseidoniales archaeon (assembly GCA_045567955.1). Lineage (GTDB taxonomy): Archaea > Thermoplasmatota > Poseidoniia > MGIII > CG-Epi1 > CG-Epi1. Next base: position 2,259 of record JBJLBX010000015.1, read on the forward strand.
GGAAAGAAAATCGGACTGGTATCGACACAATATCTGCTTTTAACATAAACTATTCAATTGATCTTAACGAAGGTTTTCCACTTCTAACAACTAAAGAAATATCCTGGAAAAATATAGTAATTGAAAACTTATGGTTTTTATCTGGAGATTTACATATCGGACTATTAAAAAAGCACGGTTGTAAATTTTGGGATCACTGGGCTGATGATGACGGATATGTACCTAGTGCCTACGGTAATTTCTGGAGAAAATTTCCGATACATGGAACTAGTGAATTTAATGATCAAGTGCGTTATGTATTAGATACATTAAAGAAAAATCCCAACAGCCGTAGAATGGTAATATCGGCATGGGCTCCTGGAAATGCACAAACTAGTAAACTTCCACCCTGTCATCTTCTATTCATTTTTAATGTCCAATATGATAAAAATAATGAACCACGTTTATGCGTACACCTTACTCAACGTAGTTGTGATGTTGCCTTAGGTGTGCCTTACAATATTGCTGGTTATTCATTCCTTTTACATCTATTTGCACATTTATCAAATATGAAAGTAGGGACTTTTGGTCATTCCTTAGTTGATGCTCATATTTACACAAAAAAAGCAGATGGATCTATGGCTGAATATGATCATATTCCTGGTCTTAAAGAACAATCATCAAGAATTGTTGGTAAATTACCTGAATTAGAAATTGATCCAAAAATCAAAACTTTAGATGACGTGATGGATTTACTTGATGCAGATACTGATACTATTCTTTCCAAATTTAAATTGAAAAATTATAATCCTAAACCCTTTATTCCATTTAAGGTTGCTGTATGAAAGGGATTTTGGTCGCAGTTTCTCCAGAAGGTGTAATTGGAAAAGATAACACTATTCCGTGGCATTACTCTGCAGATTTAAAACGTTTCAAAAGATTAACAATTGGAAATACAATTATTATGGGGCGCAAGACTTGGGAATCTTTACCAATAAAACCACTACCTGGGCGTAGAAATATCATAATAACTAGAAGTGTTATTGAAAATGTAGAATGTTTCAGAAGTATCGATGAAGCACTTGATACCTGCAAAGGCGATATATGGTTTATTGGAGGTGCTGGAATTTATGAAGAAGCTATGGATAAGGCCGATATCATAGATATGACTTTAGTACCTGATAATATTACTGGTAAAGATTGCATATATTTCCCTAAAATTGGACATAACTGGAAAGAAAGTGAAACTATCGACCTGGAAGAAGATAGTCAATTGAAACATAAAAAATACTCTCGAAGAGAGTAAACACATCTTTTATAATCAGGAAGGTTAGCCGTATTAGGAACGACCATGTCACGTAAACTAACTGCTCTTCTGTTAGCCATACTAATGTTACCTTTCTCAGCGATGGATGTTTTAGCTGATGAAGGTGATCCTGATTTATCTATAAACGAAATAACATTTAGCGACGATTCACCGACAGGTGGAGACACGATAATTATTACTGCAGAAGTTGCAAATGATGGAGGATCTAGTGGGTTGGTTAGTGTAACAACTAATGTTAGTTTTTACTGGGATGGAAACTATATTGGTAAAGATAGCATAACGGTCCCCGGCAGTAATACTGCTGATGCAGAAATAGAATGGAAAGCTGTTGGAGGTTCACACACAATAACTGCAATTGTTGATGAAGAAGAACAAATAAGAGAATCTGATGAAGATAATAATGAAGAGACTCAAGATATAACTGTAGAATATCCACTAATTCTTTTCTTAGATGACGATAATAGTAGTAATAATGGAGGAACAAGAACTGAAACTGACGGATATTATTCTGCAGCTCTAGATAATATGTCTAGTGGAATGGGATATGATATTATTCGAGTAGATAGTGGTCAAAACGCTCCAGATTATGACACGTTAAGTCAATATAGTCTAATAATTTGGGCTTGTGGAACTGATTATCAAAGCGGTGATACTGATGTTACATTTACTAATGAAGATAAAACAAATGTAGCCAACTTTCTAGAAGATGGAGGTGCATTATGGGCTATTGGTCATGATATTCTTTATGACTTTGATTCCGCAGATGGTGAAAGAGGAGAAGGTGATTTCGAATATGATTATCTTGGTGTTGCATATGCAGATCACGATAGAACTACACCAGCTACCCTATATGGCGTAGATGACGACCCCATCTCAGATGGTGCTGAATACAGTGCTGATGCTATTTCTACTGATTTTGGAGATGATATAAATCCTCGAGATGGTTTCGAAAAGGTATTTAATTCTGGAGCTCCAGATAGCTACAATATTTCTACCATAAGAACTGAAGAAGATTTCAAACTAGTTTTCATGGCTGTTGATTTTAGTTCGATTACTGAAAGCTCAGATAGAGATGAATTAATGGAAAATATAGTAGAATATCTTGTAGAGCAATTGGAAAATGATGTTGCTATGGGTAGATTTAATACACCTCGAGACGGGCATACTGTAGAACCTGATGTAACAAATCTAATTAATGTGACTGTTAGAAATAGAGGAACTGAAGACCAAAGTGATGTTGAAGTTGATCTCGACATTCGATGTTTAAACAATACTTACAGATTTACAGATACTAAAACTATTTCTATTAATACTGGAGAAAGTGCATTCGTTGAATTTGAATGGGATACTCCTGATGATGAAGATTATGAATATGAAATAAAAACAACAGCAACAATAGCTAATGACGAGAAAGAAGATAATAACGTTAAACAAATTTCAGTTAACACATATGTATTGTATGATGTTGAACTGTCTGAAGGTCATGTTAATCCTATGATTGCTGAAAAAGACACTGAACGAAATATGAGTGTTCTTGTAACAAATACAGGTGATGTTTCTATGAACTCAGATGTTACTGGTAAAGTGTATGATGGAGCTGGAGGAGTGGTGTACAATGGCGGCTCTCAGAATACTGGAGACTTGAGTCCTGGAGATTCAATATCATTAGACTGGCAATGGGAAACTGATGAATACGGAACATTCTGGTTTGAGGCTGAATTAAGTGATGAAGATGATGAAATTCCTGAAAATGATCTTGTTTCTGTATTGATGAGAAGTGTAGATATAGAATTCTCAGACGATATGGAAGATGGGACCAATGGATGGACAAATTACAAATCTTTGAGCAATCCATGGCATCTTATTGATACTGATGAAGATGATGATCGCGAAGCCTCAAGCCCGACACATGCTATGTGGGTTGGAGATGAATCTAAAGGCGATGGAGAATATGATAATAATTGGGATTTTTCACTATACACTGCCATTGAACATACGTTGGGTACAAGTCCAACTTTAGCTGTAGATATTTGGTACCATACTGAATTTAGCTGGGATGGTGGAAATGTACAGATTTCTACAGACGGAGGAGAAAATTGGGAAGTAATTACGCCAGATGGTGGATACCCTGATGACGCAGTTGTAGGTTTAGATAATGAACCGGGTTACACTGGAGTATCAGGAGACGGTGAATCTAGTAGCTGGGTAACTGCAAATTTTAATCTAGGAAATTATTCTAGTGAAGATGTTAGATTTAAATTTCGCTTCGGAACTGATGCGTCAGTTAACACTTACGAAGGATGGTATATTGATAATTTCCAAATTAAAGAAGGCATAACTACTAATTATGAAGATGATTTCGAAGATGGAGATGATGATTGGGGATCTGATGTTGTCCTAAGTGAATGGAATTATCATAATATAGAAGATGATTATGGAAATACATATTCTGGGGATTATTCGTGGTATTTAGGAAATCCAAATACTGGAGCTTACAGCGCTTCGTTAAATGATTCACTTGAAACTCCAATGATTGATTTAGGAGATGGATCTGAAAAATATGTGTCTGCAATGCTGTGGTTTGGAATAGACGGTCCTGCTGATTCGGCCATACTCGAAATAAATATCTCTGGTGAATGGGAAACTGTAGACTCATTCCCAGGAGATGATGGAGATTATTCGGAAGAATATGATGATGCAGATGATAATGGGTGGTTGTACGTAGAATCTGATGTTAGTGAATATGAAGGTGATGCATCCTTTAGAATTCGTTTTGTATCAGATGCATATACACAATATGATGGGATATACATTGATGATTTTACTCTGTATAGTTTACCACCAATTCCTAATGATGTAGGAACAAAAGATTTAGATGCACCTGATACTGCTAAACCTGGTAGGGCCGTAACATTCAGTTCTAACATCTATAATTTTGGAACTGAAGATCAAGATTCGTTTGATGTAAGGGGAACTGTAACAAAAGATGATGGAACGGAAGTTTATAACCAAACTCAAACTGTTAATGAACTTGAATCTAAAGACAATGTTACACTTGACTGGGTCTGGGAAGGTGGCGATAATGGAACATATACAATAAGAGTTGAAACTTTGCTAGATGGTGATGAGCGTGCAGGAAATAATCCTAAAGAATCAGATATTGATGTTGCTGAAAGTGGATACAATATTGCATTATCTGTAGAAGAACAAGCCAAAGATGTGCTATCTGGTGAATCTGTTATTTTCAATTTTACTGCAAAGAATACTGGAGAAAATAGTGGATATTATGATATCACTGTTGACTACAATAGTAATCCAGATGAGTGGAAGATAATTTCGCATACTTCGGTAATTTATCTTGCATCTGGTTCAAGTTATAATTTTACTGTAGCTGTTATTTCACCAACTCTTGCAAACACAGGAGATGAACACCAATTTTCTGTTACTATAACAAGTCGTGATGACTCAGACACTGAAGATAGTCAAGATATATCTGTAACTCCATTCTATTATGATCAAGCTGACGGAGATAAAGTTCTACTAATTGATGCTAATTTTGGTAAAAATAATGGATATAATAATTACTATGACATTGATAAAATTGATGCTCGAATGAAATTAGCTCTTCAACAATATTTCAATAATGGAGAAAGTAGAGGTTATGACGTTTATACGATACCTTATGATGTTGAAACCGGTTATGGAGAATTGCACCCTTATCCTACAAATGAATTAATGTCTAATTATGATGTCGTTGTCTGGGTTCAAGGAGACCACCATCAACGAAACTTGACTAACTGGAAAACCTGTATTGGAGATTACCTGGATAGTGGAGGAAGTATGTGGATAATGGGGCAACAATTTATGACTGCTCTGAATAGTACTACGGGTTCACGAGATGAAGGAAGCTTCGAGTATGATTATCTCAAAGTTCAATATGTTAGTGATAGTTCTGGAGTACCAAACCCATTACTTGGAGTTGATGATGATGAAATATTTAGTGATGCAGAATATGACATGGGTGATCGCAGTATAATTGGATATGACTATACTGACTGGATTAGACCAACTGATGATGCTGTAGGTGCTTTCTATACTGGTAATAGCAATTGGTGGCATATTGTAGACACCGAACAAGATTCTAACAGGAAAGCGTACAGTCCAACACATTCAATGTGGATTGGAGATGAATCTAAAGGTAATGGAGAATATGAAAGTGGTTGGGATTATTCAATATATACTTCATCAGAATATGGGCTAAGTACTGGCGGACAGCTGAAATTCCAACATTATTATAGTACTGAAAGTTCAACCTATCCTTACGATGGAGGAAATGTTCAAATTACAACTAATGATGGTGAAGATTGGGAAGTAATTTATCCTGTTGGAGGATACCCTGGAGATTCTGTTTCAGGATTGGATGGTGAATCTGGATATTATGGAGATTCAGGTGGTTGGGTTGAAGCTTCTTTTGACTTAAGCAATTTTACTGGAGAAGACGTAAGATTTAGATTTAGATTTGGTTCTGATAGTGTAACTGACAATTATGAAGGATGGTATTTTGATAATGTAGAATTAACTGATTCGGTAAGTGGAACTCTATTGTCTGATGATTTTGAAGATGGAAGTGGAAATTGGGATGATGCACCGCAAGTTTTCAATGTGTCACTTCACTATCAAGGAGATTATAGAATAATTGTTTCACCATTTACATTTGCTTTTGTGAATAATAGTGAAGATAGAGAAGACATGGTAGGTCGCGCGCTTGATTGGTTAAGAGCTGC
>JBJLBX010000016.1:0-8325 GCA_045567955.1 Candidatus Poseidoniales archaeon
AACCACTTTAACATATATCTAGTGGGAATATTATGGAACGTCGTATAGATCACTATTTGGAAAGATTAGTATCTCCAGATTCGATGACATTTTACAAGGCCGTTTGTGAGTTTGCTGAAAATAGAATAGAACCGAATTATCTAAATTGGGAACGTAACCATGAATTGATTCCAGAAGATATAATCGATGAAATGGGTCAGATGGGTTTGTTTGGAGTTACAGTATCTGAGAAATATGGTGGTCAAGGAGGTAATCAATTAGATTTAATTTTGATGGGTTTGGCTTTGGGTTATCATTCACAATCATTAGCCATAACTCCTGGCGCAGCGATGTCTTTGGGTGCTAAACCATTACAGTTATTTGGTACAGAGGCACAGAAGGAAGCTCATCTTCCTGATTTAGCAGCTGGAAAGAGGATGTTTGTGTTTGGTTTATCTGAACCTGGAAGGGGTTCCGATGCTACAAATCCGCAGGTTACAGCTAAGAAAGATGGAGAGAAATGGGTGATTAAAGGTGAGAAATGCTGGTCTACCAATGCAAAATGGTCCAGTCATGTTGTAGTTCATGCGATGACTAGTCCTGAATCTAAACCAGGTTATCGAACTACTTGTTTCATAGTACCTATGGATGATCCAAATGTATCTTATCAGGAAATGGCAGGAAAGGATTTGTGGAGTCAGTCATCTACAGGTTCTATCACTTTTGACGATGTAATAGTAACAGATGATGCAATATTAGGAAAGGAAAATGAAGGATTCAAAGTTATGGCTCAGACATTGAATGGTGGCAGATTATTCATTGCAGGAATGTCTTTGGCATCACTTGCTTTTGGTCTTGACAAATGTAGAACATATGCACAGGAAAGAGAGCAGTTTGGAGTTCCAATTGGAAGTTTTCAGAGAGTTCAAGATGTTATTATTGATATGGATATTACTTTAGAACAAGGTTTGACATGGTTAATGGATTTAACAAATAGATATAACGAGAATACATTGGACAGAGAATCTGCAGCGAAAGTTAAGATTGAATGTTCACGCAAAGCTTCAGATCATTTGACTATGGCAATGGAAATTTGTGGTGGTGTTTCTTCACTAGATGAATTTGGATTAACACGACATCATCGAGATTTATTTGTTTGTAGAGTTGGAGAAGGTAGTAATTTTGCATTGAAGGGCTTTGCAGCTAGGCCACTAATGCCAGACATTACACTTCAATAGGCCACAAAACAGTTATAAGACAGTAGTATTGGTCTTATGTGGATTTCGAAGAATTAGTATGTTATAGTCAAACGGTTATTCTCATAATTCTAGGAATAGGCTATCTTATAAATTTTATAAATAAACCTAATTCAACTATTTCAAAGATTGAAAATAAATGTCCTTCATGTGATTATATTATCTCAGATAAAGAGGTCAATTATTGTTCTAAATGTGGTAACATGCTTTCGCATTCAGAAGGAATATCATTAGAAAAATAGTATTCATAATACTTTAAGTATCATAAGTTGTCTATAGATGAATGAAGCATAGAGATATTTCTTTATCAGATGATGGAAACGAGGTTTGTAGTGTTGCAGGTTGTGGAAAAATACCAAAGCGTTCTATACCTCGGAAAAGAGTTGAAAAAACAGGTAGCTTAAATCTTCAAGGTTCTAGCCGAAAGGCTTCCCTTTGTTCAGATTGTTATCGTATTTTCAAAAAATCATCTAAAAAGGATAGGACTATGGAGTCTTTAGGAAGATGAACGCAGCTTATTCAATATTTGAAGCTGAATTTCGATCATTTTATCGTCGTAATATACAGTCTCTTAGCAAACGTTTATTTGGTACAATTATAATTACATTATTAGGTTTGTTATTCTCTTTTGCCTGTATTCGTCTTGTTAAATTTGTAATAGATAATCCTGAATTATTTCCAGAAGGTTCAAATGAGGGATATGGAACTATTTTACTGATATTTTTTGCACTGTTTACTTTGCGTTCTGCAGGTATTACTTATCGTAGAATAATTAAATCTAAACGTATGGAATTACACCTTGTTCAGCCCATATCTCCTAGACAGATAATGTTTGGGATGTTTCTTTCTATTTTAGTTCCAAATATATTATTAGCCTCTTCATTATTATTGGTTTTTTACACAGGTAATATTGCAACTAATTCTAATATTGATGTAACAAATGAATTTTTAGGATTATTTTTCTTATTTACAATATTATCAGCTTTGTCAGGTTATATGTTTTCTATTGTGGGTGCACTTCATCCATTTTCACGCAAAATGACTTTTTTGATTACGCTTTCACCCATATTAATTGTTTTGATGCTAGTTGCAAATGAATCTCATTCTAATCCAGAGGTAGCATTAGCTATTACATCTAGTTGTTTACTACTTTTATTAGTTTATTTTTACAATATGGATCGTATATTTATTGAAGCTTTAGAGTCTTATAAGATTAACTCATCATCACATAGAAATCCTATAAGGATTTTGCAATTCAAATGGTTGAGTTCTATTTTGGGTAATAGAGTAACTTCGATTTGTTCTAAAGAAGTAATCTCTTCTATACGTGAAAGAGATGTATTAAGTTCTGCATTTTCAACATTTTCAATAGCCTTTATTTTGATATTTTGGTGGTTTAAAATGGGATTTCCAAGTGAACCCATAGGTGATTTACCTTCAACATTATATTATCCTGGAATGCTTGCAATTAGCATGTACATGGGAGCTTTGCTACAGTGTACAATGTTAGGTTCAACCATGCTTGGTGTTGAAGGGAAAAGATTATGGATTATGAAGTCAAATCCGGTTGAGTCAATATTAATAATGAAGGGTAAAGCAAGCGCCTTGGTCATGATGGCATTACCTGGTTTAATAGCTATTTGGATTCCTATATGTATTCTTGCAGGTTTTCCATTAAAGGTAACACTTTTTTTTGGTGAATGTGTATTAATTCTTATTTTTTGTAATACTGGATTAGGTGTGTGGTCAGGTAGTGCTTTTGCAAATTTCGATGAAAGTGATAGAGGTAATCCTGATATTTTAGTTCAATTTATGTTGATGGGGACATCTGCATTATTTTCTTCAATTATTTTGATTCTTCCAGCTACAGTAATGCTTTGGAATCATAATTTAGGTTTATTTGCAGGTTTGATATTTCTATTTGTTTCTTTTGGAATAATGGTTGCAGGTATTCGCGCCGCTTCATCTTCATATAAATCGATATTCATAGATAGCTATGGAGTATAGTTCGCCGAATAGGATAATAATAGCCTTTCCATACTAAGTTGTGGTACTGGTTGCATCCGAGGAAATGGAATCTTATTTTCGTGCCTTAGAAGAAAAAGCTGACGCTTGTTATTCGATAGTTTCTGAGGCTCGTAAAGCAGGTTTTGATCCTTCAACAGAAGCTGAAATACCAAGGGCTAAAGATCTTGCCGAAAGAGTAGAAGCTCAGGTAGGTCCTCAAGGAATTGCTCCTAGAATTCGGGAAGTTGCAGAAAAAAATGATAGAGAAACAACTGCATTAATTATAGCTAAAGAATTAGCAGGTAAACTAAGAACTGAAAGTGGAGTTGAAGTTGCTCTAGAACAAGCAGTTAGAACCTCACTTTCGATACTCACAGAGGGAGTTCTTGTGGCGCCTACTGAAGGTGTTGTTAAGATTAGTACATTAGAGAATAATAACAATACAACTTGTGCTTCGATATATTATGCAGGACCAATACGTGCAGCTGGAGGAACTGCTCAAGCACTATCTGTTTTGATAGCTGATGTAGTTCGAAGAGAGTTAGGATTGGATGCTTATATTCCAACACCAGCTGAAATTGAAAGGTATAAAGAAGAAATACCTTTGTACAAAAGAGCAGTTAATCTTCAGTATGTTCCTAGTCCTGAAGAAATAGAAACTATTGTTAAATCTTGTCCAATTTGTATAACTGGTGAAAGAACAGATAAATTAGAAGTTGCAGGAAATAGGGATTTACCAAGAGTTGAAACGAATTCATTAAGAGGTGGTGCATGTTTAGTATTAGCAGAAGGTCTTTGTCTTAAAGCTGCCAAAGTTCTCAAACATGTAGATAATTTGTCGATAAGTGGTTGGGATTTTTTAAGAGTTTATACTGAAAAGAAACGTAGCTCGGCATCAGATAATGTTAAGGAACATAAGTATCTCAAAGATGTTCTTGCTGGACGTCCAATATTTGCATTTCCAGATAAGGCTGGAGCTTTTAGACTAAGATATGGACGTTCACGTACCTCTGGATTGGCTTCTATGTCCTTACATCCTTCTACTATGTTAATTGTAGATTCATTTGCAGCTATTGGAACTCAGATAAAACTTCAACTTCCAGGTAAAGCAACTGCAGCCAATCCCTGTGATTCAATAGAGGGTCCTTCAGTATTGTTAAAAGACGGTACCTATTTGAGATTAGATGACTATTCTTTAGCTAAGGAAGTTGTTAATAATGTTGAAAAAATAATAGATCTTGGAGAAATTTTGATACCTGTTGGTGAATTTATAGAGAATAATCATCCATTGCAGCCACCTGGATGGTGTACTGAATGGTGGTCAGCAATAATAAAAAACCGTAATTTGGAAGATTATAATGGTAAAGATGATTTTGTTTCCCTTTTTGATTATAGTATCGAAAATAAAATACCCTTACATCCCAAGTATACTTACTATTGGTCAGATTTAAGTGTAAAAGAAATATTAGATATTAGAAATCAATTAATTAGACACAGTAAAAAAGTTCTTGCAAATCAGTTTCCGTTAATGTATAAAGAAATTTTTATCAGACTTGGCCTTTTTTATAAGATTAATGATAATTTTATAATTTTAGATGACGGATATGAGCCTTTAATCAAACAATTAGGATTAAAAAAAGCCAAGGATTCGATTGAATCTTTTCGTGAACCAAATGAAACAGATGATGTCCTTGAATTAGTTTCCCATTTCTCAGGTACTGAAATAAAAGATAAGGCTCCCACAAGAATTGGAGGGAGTATGGGGCGACCTGAAAAGGCTAATGAACGTCGTATGAAGCCACCACCCAATGTCCTTTTTCCTTTAGGAGAAGCTGGCAGTAATCAGAGATTGATTAATACGGCTCTTAAATCTAGTACAAATAATCGTGGATTTTCGCAAGGTCTTTCAGGTAAGATAGAGCTTAACGTTCAGTTGCGTTATTGTAAAGAATGTCATAAAGAAACAGTTTCACTGAATTGTTGTAATTCTTTGACAATGGTTAAAGAAGATCCAAGAAAACGTGTAGTTGATCTTTCTGAATTAGTTACTCAAGCACTAAATAATACTAAAATAGGCATATTTCCTAAAGTTAAAGGAGTTAAAGAATTAAAAACTGCAGATAAGATTCCTGAAAGTATAGAAAAAGGTATTCTTCGTGCACAGAGAGATTTACGAGTTTACAAAGATGGAACCTTGCGTTATGATATGATTGATTTACCAATAACACATTTTTATCCAAGAGAAGTTGGCTTAACTCTAGAAAAAGCTAAAGAATTAGGATATTTCAAAGATCATAAGGGAGAAGAATTAAATTCAATTGATCAGCTATTAGAGCTTAAAGTCCAAGATTTAATTGTATCGGAGAGAGCAGGTAATTGGTTAGTTAAAGTTTCAAATTTTGTGGATGAAGAATTATCGAGATTATATGGTCAGGAACCTTATTACAAGTTAACACCTACTTCAAGTCATAAAGAGTTGATAGGTAGTTTGTTAATTTGTTTAAGCCCTCATACCTCGGCTGGAGTTTTAACTAGATTAATTGGTTTTACAAAAGCTAAGGCACAGTATGGTCATCCATTTTTGCATGCTGCTAAGAGAAGAAATTGTGATGGTGATGAAGATTCAATAATGCTTCTTTTAGATGGGCTACTAAATTATTCAGACAGTTTTGTTCCAACAACTAGAGGAGGCACTATGGATATTCCCAGAGTTTTATCAACACGTATAGATCCTGCTGAAATAGACAGTGAAGCTCATAATGTTGAACTGAATACATCATATCCTTTAGAATTTTATGAAAAAGCTCAAAAAAAGGTAGCTCCAAATAAAGTTGCAAGTCTTTTGGATATGGTTTCTAATAGATTAGAAACAGAAAGCCAATATGAGAATTATGGATTTACTCATTCTTCTTCAAGTATAAATTTAGGTCCATCTGAATCACGTTATGTTACTTTAGGTTCAATGAAAGAAAAGGCCTTAGCATCTCTAGTTCTAGCATCTAAAACACATGCTTCAGATGCAACTTATGTTGCTGAACAGACTATTGAAAAACATTTTATCAGAGATATTATTGGAAATTTAAGATCATTTTCAACACAAGGCGTAAGATGTAAAAAATGTACTAAAAAATATAGGCGGCCTCCATTGAAAGACACCTGTTTTTGCGGAGGTAGTCTTCAATTAAATATATCTCCAGCCTCAGTTGCTAAATATCGTCAAATAGCTACAGAAATTTCTGAACAGTATGGTGCTCGTTCATTTATTAAACAAAGATTAGAACTTGCATTTAATGCAATAGAGGATACTTTAGAGAATGAACAAATTAAACAAATGGATCTTGGTGCATTTCTTTGATACATATAGTAGATAATGTTAAATCTACTAACAATTGGTTATCTGATTTTTTATCTATTAGCGATAGCGTTCTAGCCATTAAACAGTCTGAGGGGAAAGGTCGTCGTGGAAATACTTGGTCTTCAGATTCTGGAGGTTTATATTTTTCCTTTACATCTTCATATAAGAGACTTTTACCATTTATTATAGGAATAAGTGTAGTAGAGTCTTTAGTAAATATTAAGGATGATATTAAGCTAAAGTGGCCTAATGATATAATTCTGAATGGGAAGAAATTAGGAGGTATCCTTTGTGAAAATTATGGAGATTATACTGTTATTGGTATAGGTCTTAATATTAGTAATAATATTTTGTTATCAGAGGCCATTAATCTTTATGATGTAAATTATAAAATAGATAAATTAGAGTTTATTTCATTTTTTGAGGTTAATTTCACAGATAATTTCAATCTTTCTTCAAAAAAGATATTAGAAAAGTATGCCAAATTAGATTTTTTAATGGGTAAAAATATAGTTTGGAACCAAGGATCCGGTGTTGTAGAGTCAATAGATGTTGATGGTTCATTGATTGTAAATTCATCTAATAAAATAATAAATTTGTATTCAGAGGAGGTTCATATTGAAAAGTATTAATTCAATGTTTGATAAAATATCTATAGATTTTCATCCAGTTGTAATTTTACCTAAAGATTACACAATTTTAGACTTAACTAATGATTCCTGGAATTCATCGGAAAATGAGTTTAGTATAGGGAGATATGATGAAGTTCGTCCTGATATGTACAATACAAGTATTTTTGGTGGAATTCGTAATATCCACATGGGGATAGACATAGGAGGTCCTGTCGGGACTTCTTGTCTGGCCTTCATGGATGGAGAGATTTCACATTTTGGTTATAATCCAGAACCTGGAGATTATGGTAATGTGATAATTACTAAGCATGTTATTTCTAAAACAACTTTTTGGGCCTTGTATGGGCATCTTGATTCCTCGTCTATTGACAATATATCTATAGGACAGGATGTAAAGGCAGGTGAACTTATCGGACGTTTCGGTAACACTCATGAAAACGGAGGTTGGGAACCACATCTTCATTTTCAGCTTTCACTTGTTGAACCAAGTACACATGATCTTCCAGGTGTTGTGTCTTTAGAGGATAGAGAACAAGCTTTACTTGATTATCCAGATCCACGTTTAGTCTTAGGTCCACTTTATTGATTAATACTAATAAGTTTTTAATTAAGCTATTTTATAGATAATTATGAGAGCATTTTCTGCAGTCATTGTAATTTCACTTTTGGCAGTATCAGGTTGTTTAGACAATTTGAAAGATCAGGTAGTTTCTTGTGAGAATGTTACTGGTGAATGTAGATACGAAATTTTACAGAGTAGTCAATATTCAAAATTGCATATTGAAATCAATTACGTCACTGATAATGCTCCGGATTCAGATGCTATTAATCTTTTAAAGCAAAGAATTAAGGATGTTTCTGATAAGACTTCTATTACAGTTAGCCAAAGTGCATTTGGTAGTACAGATAATAGTTATTCTTTAGAAGAAATAATAGATATAGAAGAGAATGAACGTGAAAGGTTTAAGAGCGGCGAGACTTTTGTAATACATATTTTGTATCTTAATGGAGAATATCAAGATAATGATAAGACATTAGGTTTAGCATATACAGGTTCATCATTTGTTTTATTTAAAGAAAAAATAGAGGATGCTTC
>JBJLBX010000017.1:0-8217 GCA_045567955.1 Candidatus Poseidoniales archaeon
GTTTCAAAGAATCTTTGATGGTCTCCATAAACAGTTCTCATCATTCCAGGCCACGGTCTTTGCATTACCAAATTTCCTTCAACATTATTTCCTTCTAGGACATTTCCTTCATTATCCAGTAACTCAGGAACTATTCCAAAGAAAGGTAGTGTGGCCGATCCTGGTTTCGTCGGAGTGACGGCAGGTAATGGTGCAATCATTATCCCTCCCGTCTCAGTCTGCCACCATGTATCTACTATGGGGCATCTTTCTTTTCCTATAATCTTATGATACCATAACCATTCTGGTTCTTTTATTGGTTCACCAACAGTTCCAAGTATTTTTAAGCTTTCTAAATTATACTTATTTGGCCATTTATCTCCCTCTTTCATTAATGCTCTTAATGCCGTTGGTGCTGTGTAAAATTTATTGACTTTATGTTTCTCGATAATCTCCCAAAATCGGCCATAGTCTGGATAATTTGGTACACCTTCGAACATCATTGTAGTTGCTCGATTTGCCATAGGTCCATAGATTATGTATGAATGTCCAGTAATCCATCCAATATCTGCAGTACACCAGTAAACCTCATCAGGATGATAGTCAAAAATGTAATGATGAGTTGTAGCCGTATAAACCATGTAACCTCCAGTAGTATGCATTACACCTTTTGGTTTGCCAGTAGATCCGCTTGTGTACAGAATAAATAGAGGATCTTCGGCATCCATTTCTTCAGGAACACAAATTTTGTCTGCAGAATTTATTGCATCATGCCACCAAACATCTTTTTCTTTATCCATTTCAATTGGACTTCCTGTTCTTTTAACAACAAGAACTTTTTCAATAGAAGGTGTTTTCTTAGTTGCAATATCGCCATTTTGTTTCATAGGAATATCATTCTTAGTCCCTCTGACTCCAGTATCTTGTGTAATCAATACTTTACATTTTGAATCATTAATCCTGGCTTCCAAGCTATCTGGTGCAAAGGCTCCAAAAACAACCGAGTGAACGGCCCCAATTCGAGCACATGCTAAAACAGATATTGCAAGTTCAGGAATCATTTGCATGTAAATACATACACGATCTCCTTTCACAATTCCTAAATTTTTAAGGGCATTTGCAGCGAGTTGAACTTCTTCTAATAAATTATTATAAGTATAAGTTTTATTTTCACTTGAATCATTCCCTTCCCAGATTAATGCAGGTTTATCTCCGTATCCTCCATTTACATGCCTATCAATGCAATTATAGCTAGCATTTAGTTTTGCACCTTCAAACCATTTTACTTCAGCTTTATTGAAATTCCATTCCCATGTTTTATCCCATTTTTTGAACCAAGAGATTCGTTCAGCCTGTTTAGCCCAAAATTCTTCAGGTTTATCAATGGAGTGTTTGTACTTTTTTTTATATTCTTCAATACTACCAATATGGGCATTAGATTTTGCAGTATTGTTTGGATTGAATATTTTCATATGACTAATTTCATAATGGGATGACGAACTAAAAGCTTTCTAAATCAATATGTTTTTTGTAAAAGCATAAATCACAAAATACCCAATCCTTAGACCTCTGTGAGAGTATGCCTGAAATGTGGAGCTGAAACGCCGTTAACTGATCAGCTTTGCGATAGCTGTTTTCGCCAAAATTTTGAGCTTTCGAAAGTTTCAGCCTCAGTAAATATGGTGTGTTGTAAAGCCTGTTATTCATTAAAAATACCAGGTACTTGGCTTGAGTTTAGTGATTTAGAATCCTCAGTTTCACATTTTGTTAGAGAATCTATAGAGTGGAATTCAGAGATAGGAATACCATCTTCCAGTTTAGTTCTCAATCAGTTGGATCCTCAAAAATTTAAAATAAATATAGGTTGTGAAGGTAAATACAAAGGACTTCTGTTAGACACTGAGCTAAAAACTGAAGTTCAGATAAAATTCCAAGTTTGTCAAACTTGTTCTAGGTTAGCAGGAGGTTATTACGAGGCAATATTGCAAGTCCGAACAAAACGCAAAAAGATTTTGAATACAGCTGTAGAAATAATATATGATCAAATTGAATCAGGACCTTCTGAGTTTTTTACAACTGAATCTGGTCCAGTTAGAGGAGGTTATGATTTCCAACTGTCTTCCACAGATAAAGCTCGAAGTATTTCTCGTGATTTAATGATTAAATTTGGTGGCCATGTTACTGAGACAAACACACTAGTTGGTCGTAAAGATGGTCGTGATTTGTTAAGACATACTTTTGGCGTACGTTTACCGAGTATTGGAGTAGGGGATTACTTATTTTTAGAAGATAAAATATGGAAAGTGTTACGTATTGATAGGCGACGAACAAAATTAATCATGCTTTCATCTCCTTTCCGCCAAAAGATGGTCGAGGTAGACACTTTGAGGAATGTACCTCTACTTGATTCTCCTGAAGAAGTTCAGGTAATAAGTCATAGAGATTCCGAATATCTTCTTTTAGATCCTTTCACTTTAAAAACTGTAGAAGCCATATCGCCTAAAAATTGGAAAGGAGATAATGTTTTGGCCCTCAGATATGGAACTGAGACTTACTTTATTTGGGATTAAATTTCAAAATCTTCTAACGTAGCTTGACCACGTTGTCTTTCACCTTCAATAGGTAAAGGATAATTCTCCGTAATGCATCCGAGACAAAGATCTTTTTCTTTTTTTCCAATACTTTCTACTAAACCAGGTATAGAGACATATGCTACCGAATCAGCTCCAATTTCATTTCTTATTTCTTCTACAGTTCTATTTGGAGCAATAAATTCTTCCCTATTTGGCATATCTATCCCTAAAAAGCAAGGAGAAATTATAGGTGGACATCCTACTCTGAGGTGAACTTCTGTAGCTCCAGCATCTCTTACTCTTTGCACGATTCTTCTAGAAGTATTTCCTCTAACAACTGAATCATCCACCAATACTACTCTTTTCCCTTCAACTAGTTCTTTTACTGGGTTCAATTTTTCACTAATAGTCGCCTTTCTTTGTTCATTACCTGGCTGAATAAATGATCTATGAACATATCTATTTTTGATTAATCCTTCTCTATAATTTATTTTTGATGCTTCAGAAAATCCAAGAGCACAGGCAATACCTGAGTCAGGTACTGGTACGATAATATCCGCTTCTAAAGGGGCTTCTTCCCAAAGTTTTTTTCCAATACGTTGTCTAACTGAATAGGTCAAAACACCATCAATTTTTGCATCAGGTCTTGCAAAATAAACATATTCAAACATACAAAATGCTTTGTCTTCTGATTTAGTTATAGAATGTGAGTTTACTCCGTTAGAATCAATACTGATTATCTCCCCAGGTTCAACATCTCGAATTACATTTCCTCCCATAATTTCAATGGCTGAACTTTCAGATGCTACCACAAATCCATCTTCAATTTGTCCAACACATAATGGTTTTATTCCTAGTGGGTCTCGAAATGCTAAAACTTCATCATTATGCAATAAGACTATAGAATAACTACCTACAAGATGTTCCATTGTTAATTGAATTGACTTTGTAATGCTATGGTTTTTAGATAAGTGATTAGCAATCATACGGACTATTATTTCAGAGTCAGTATCTGACATAAAGGCCCAACCTGCATTTTCTTTTTCATGTCTAAGCTTATCTTGGTTTGCAATATTGCCATTATGGCCAATACTTAGTTCACCAGAAACTGTCGAAACGGTCATTGGTTGTGCATTTTTCATTGAAGATCCTCCAGCCGTAGAGTATCTTACATGTCCAATACCAATAGTTCCGTTTTCAAATTTAGAACCAAAATCATTCAATACTTCACTAACAAGCCCCATTCCCTTTTGCGTAATATGTTCATCATCTGAAAGTGTAATTCCAGCAGATTCTTGGCCTCTGTGTTGTAATGCTCTTAATCCTACTTGTAATAAATTGAGTACAGGGAATTTATTTACAATACCTAAAACTCCACATGCCTCCTTAAGCGGCATCAGTGTGTTTTAGCCCACTTAAAAGTACGGTTTTTTGCACTTTCACCAAAACCGCAAGATGCACATCTCTTCTTACGCATATGATATGCATGTCGGCCGCACTTTCTACAAATTAGATGCGTTTGCTTCTGGCGCTTACCTTGTGCTGCAGTTCCTTTACTCATTTTTTAACCGTGATTTCCCGAAAGCGATAACTCGGACCGTGTCGGGGAGTTGTCGCACTTAGAAGGGTTATAAAATAACTTGTTTTAACCCAAACCAATTGCTTTGTAATCAAAACCCGTTTCCTCCATTCTCTTTTTATTAAATCCTCTTCTTCCATCAATTACAACATTCCCACTCATTTCTTCTTTCATGAGTTTATAGTCTAGTTCAATGTATTCTTTCCATTCAGTCATTAAAATAATACAGTCTGCATCTCTAATAGCAGCCATTGGTCTGTCTGCCATTTCAATATCTATGAGTTCTTTAAAATTATCCATTCCCTTTGGATCATGCCCAATAATTAGCGCCCCCCTGTCCATCAATTCTTGAATTACAATTTCACTTCTTGTTTCTCTTATATCGTCAGTGTCTGGTTTGAATGCTAATCCTAGTACTGCTATCTTCTTTCCTTTTAGTACACCTAATCGTTCTTCAGCCATTTTCACTACATTTAAGGGTTGAGTTTCATTAACTTCCAAAGTAGCATTTAGCATCTTAGATTCGATCTTATTATTTCTTGCAGCTGCAGCCAAGGCCTTTACATCTTTAGGAAAACAGGACCCTCCAAAGCCAGCACCAGCCCGTAGAAATAAAGGAGAAATTCGGCTATCAGATCCCATTCCTTCAGCAATTTCTTCAAAATCAATTCCCCACTCATTTGACAAATTAGCCATTTCATTAACAAAGGAAATTTTTGCAGCTAAAAAAGAGTTTGAGGCATATTTGATAAATTCAGCAGTTCTTGGAATACATTCTTGTTTAGAACAGCTATGTTTTTCGTATAATTTCTTCATTTGTTTGAGTGAAAGTTCATCAGAGGCTCCCATAACTATTCTATCTGGTTTCTGAGCATCTTTTACTGCAGACCCTTCTCTCAAAAATTCAGGGTTCATACCAATGCCCAACTGTTCTCTTTTCCATCCGCTTTTTTTCACGATAGTGGGAAGGACAACTTCCTCTGTTGTTAGCGGCACTACTGTAGATTTTACAATAATAGTATGTTCGCGTTCTTCTTTGGCTCTTAAAGCTCTACCAATGGATGCCGCTGCTGATTTTATGTATGCTAAATCGATACTTCCATCTTTATTTGACGGTGTCCCTACACAAATAAAGGTCAAATCACTTTCTCTGATACAATTTTCAATATCAGTAGATCCACGTAGATTTCTACTTTGCAGTCCTGATTTAATTAAATCCTCTAATCCTGGTTCAAAAATCGGAGAAATTCCATTATTCAGATCATTAATTTTACTTTCAATAAGATCAAGACATACAACTTTGTTACCCGTATCTGCTAAAGTAGCTCCAGTAACTAATCCTACGTATCCAGTTCCCATTACAGTAATGTTCATTATTTTTGCCCTAGGGGACTTACATAAAAGACCCTCCTATAGAAGTTTCGTGGTTACTAAATTAGATATTAAGAAACGAAGGCCGATTAACAAACGTGAAGCTAAAATGTTCAATGATAAATTGAAAGCTGCACATGATATTCCTTTTTCTTTTGAGGCTGGAAAATTTGAAAAAGCCAATTCAAAAGATTTTGATGTAATAATTCAGAATGGTTATATTATTGCATTTTTAATTGAGGATATACTTCATTTTTCTGTTCGAGGTTTACTTTCTAATTTACCAGATAGTGGTTGGGTACAGGTTGATATGGGTGCCGTTCGTTATGTTTGTAACGGTGCTAATGTCATGTCAGCAGGCATAAATGACGTTAGTGCAGAAGTAGTTAAAGGTCAATACGTTTGGATACGAGAAGAAACACATCATAAACCATTAGGAGTTGGTAAAGCTCTTTTAGATGGTAAAGAAATGTTAGCTTCTAAACAAGGCAAAGCCATAGAAGCACTTCATTATATAGGTGACAAAGTTTGGGAATACGGCGTCAAAGACTAAAGTTTAATATTTAGCTACTAAAGGGAGTTATAAGACATGAGAAAAATTTCGCTATTTTTTTTATTTGCATTTTTATCATTCTTAGTAGTTCTAGATGATACGGCAACAGGTGAAACCTTTGCTTCTGTTGATTTATATATTTCTGGTGAACCAAATGGTCAATTAAGAGTAGAAGAGCCCTCAGCTTCTAGTACTGAATCCGTAGTTATTGCAGATGGAGAATCTGGCCAAGGTACTTTTCAGGAAGTAGGTCGTTGGACTACTACTTCTTTACAGTCTGAGTCTAATATTTCAGGTGAATGGTCAGGTAAAGCATGGGTTTCTTCCAATAGAGATGCTTCAGTCACACTTAGGTACACTATAATACAGAATGATAATAATCTTGATGAATTTGAATTCTCAGGTGACGTGAACACTGGAGAAACAGCTCAATTGAGTGGTTCCAGTGATTTTTCGTTACAAGGATTAGATGAGTCATCTCTCACACTTCTTGTAGAAAGTAGTTGGACTGCACAGCCAGGTTCAGCTCCACCTCCTCCAACAGAGGGTAATACTACTATTACATTTGATTATGGTACTGATTCATCAGATACTAAGGTAACCATACCCATAAGTCATTTACGAATGACTAGTGGTTCTTCACCTTCATTAGTAACTGGTCAAAGTGAATTTTATGTATATGTTGAAGTTTCAGATGTATTTGGAGTGGATGACGTAATTTCTCTGAGTACAAGTGATTATAGTATGCGAATGGGACCTAGTGGTGATTCTCCATGGCTCTCAGATGTGGATAAAGTTTCAGATAAAGGTGATTATGTTGAAGTTAGATTCCTTTGGTCTTTTGAAGGCCATACCTTACCTGCTGGAGAAAACACTTATAATATTGAAGTTGACACAACTGATTTACTTAGCGATTTGTCTTGGTCCAAGAATCTTCAAACTACTATTTATGTTGAGCCTGAACCTAACGCTGAAATTGAAGTTTTGGGAAAGACTTACAAAAATGTTGAATTTGGACAAACAGCAAGTTACACATTGTCAGTAAAGAATAGTGGTTCTGGCGGTGATGAATTTATTGTAACTTATGATAATAGTGATAATTGGGATGTTTCAATAGATATCTATGATTTAGAATTAGATGCTGGAGACAGTCAGAATATTAAAGTGAGCATCATGCCTTCAGATTCGGCATCGGATGGCGAAGAATCTCCAACTATTATCACAGTTACAGCAGCATCAGATTCTGGAGTTTATGATACTGTCACATTAATTACCACAGCTAAAGAGCCAGAACCTGATTGGGACTTTTCTATAAGCATTGATGAAGAAGGCAATGAAAATTATGATTATAGTAGTGATAGCTTTATAATTAAAGATCGAGAGCCTTTGGTAATTACTTTCTCAGTAACCAATATAGGGAATGGGCAAAACAGTTTTAATTTAAAATTTATTTCTATTGATAATGCATTTAGTAGTAATTTTGATAGAAGTTCATTGTCTTCAGTGTCTCCTAATCAAAATGAAATAGTAGTTCTGACCTTAACACCACGTAATGATTATTATGGAACTAATACTTTTGTTGAAATTGAAGTTACTTCATCAGGAGATTCTAAAAAGAAAATTGAAACGGTTGAAGTCTTTTTAGAACAAAGTGGCAATATTTTGGGCCCTTCAAATCTTAAATTAGAAGTTTCCCTAGGTAAATCCCAGACTCATACTTTAAAAATAACTAATTTAGATATTGATGAAGGTAATCGAATATATTTCCATGTGTCTGGAGTCAATGATCAATTGGCTGAAACTTGGGTTAGTTTTAAAAATAAAGATGGAGAAATTATAGACTCCATCCATCCCTTTACTTTGTTACCTTCACAAACTGTTGAAGTGACGTTAATAATTACAGTACCTCCAAGTGGTGTCGATCTAGGTTCATATGAGTTTAATATCTGGATGGAAAATGAACAAAGAATTAGAATTTCTGAGCAATATAATTTTGAGATTGTAACAACAATATCTGAAGATTCTACAGAATCCAATTTCCTTCTTTATGGCGTCTTTAGTGTCGCACTTGGTGGAGTTTTACTTTATGGTTATCGTAATTTCAATAATTATGACGAAGAAGATTATGAGGATTATGATGAATTAGAGGATCTTCCAGAATT
>JBJLBX010000018.1:0-78107 GCA_045567955.1 Candidatus Poseidoniales archaeon
TGCGGGCATGTGAACTACGCCAAAGAATCATGGATTCTTCTAATTCAATAAGTGTCGAAACCAACTTACGGGGCCAAGCTAACAAGGGAAGCTCCCGATAAGATTCTATGAAAATTAACCCAGCTCTTCTACGGCGGAATGATAAATCCTCTTCAAAATAATCAATTGCATCTTGATTTGTATCAGGATACAAAATTTTGTGTGCTTCCAAATATTCACTGATAAAGGTATTAACCTGAACTTCATCATTTGATGAATTAGGAGTAGAACCTTGAATTGGTGTTCTCTCCAGCCAATCGCAAGTGACTTCATACAAGGATTTCTCTTTGGATGTCTCTTCTTTTCCTACAGGTTTTCCATCAATCCATTTCCGACCCATAAGGGATTCCATTTCTCTCATTTGAAATGATTCAAAACCAGAGGCAGTACCTAAATCATCTCTAAAATTTAGGAAATCTTGTGGTTCAAGAGTTTCCATAACTCTCCATTGCTGGGACATCAATTTGAATGTTTCAATTACTCTATTCATATGATGTACTGCTTGAGGGAGTTTTGTTTCTTCGACATAAGTTGAAGATAAAATATCCCTTGTACTCTTTAGTTCACTAATTATTAATTTAAACCATAATTCAAAGTTCTGATGCACCAAAATAAAATGCAACTCATCATTACTAATTTTTCTTTTGCCATCCTTAACGCCTGTTTGTAATTTAAGCAACTCTTCCAATCTAAGATACTCTGAGTATGTTGGTGACATTATGACCTAATAAGGATTGTATATTATATCGACTGCGTTTAGGGGATTATGTTAGTCTGGGCACATGGACTATGGGGAAGTCCAAACGGAAGTAAGATTACAACTATACGTGAAAGTGGAATTGAAGTGATATCACCTGACTTTAATGAAATGGAACTTATTGATAGAGTTGAACTAATAGAAAAGACAATTAAAGATGGGAATTTTGTACTCGCGGGATCTAGCTGGGGTGGACTTGCATGTGCACTCGCTGCCCAAAGAAAACCTGACAAAATCAAAGGATTATTGTTACTTGCTCCAGCCTTGCATTTTCCTGAAACTCCAAATGACAATCCGGAAAATTTAAGAGCACCTGATGATATACCGGTAGTAATAATACATTCAATTACTGATGATATTGTACCAATTAGCGCTAGTAAAGATTACTTAGAAAGATCTAAAGATAATGTTAAACTTATTGAAGTAGAAGATAGCCATGTTTTAGAAAATTCCATTGAACTTATTATTTCTGAAGCAAAAAAATTGCTTAATTACTGAAATCTTTTACTTTTTCTACTAAGTCCATTCTTCTTAGACGCCAGATTCCATATGGCGTAATTGCTAAAGATATTATTATAACTGTAGCAATTAAGAAAAGAACGACATCTACACTAGGTATAACTGTAATATAGAAAGTCCAAGAAGAAAATTCAGCAGCCATATAGACGGTGCCAAAGTAAGCAAAAATAGCACCAAATATTCCACCCACAAGTCCAATAACAAAATTTTCACCAATTATCATAGCTCCTAAACTTGTTGTAGACCCTCCAAGGACTCTTAAAGTTGATAATTCTAAATCTCTCTCGGCAAGATTCATCACTAACGTATTAAATAAAACTGCAGCTGCAACTAAAATTCCAAGGAATATGAATACTCCTAAAAATTGAGATTGTTGTTCTAGAAGTTGCTCCATTCCTGAAAGTAAATTTTGTTTCTCTGTTAATCCTTGTGAAACATCGGCCAAATCTCCATCAACGGAATCTCCATTTTCTAGTTTAAGATAAACTGATGTTGCCTCTATTCCTATTTCTTCCTCTAAAAATGTGCGATGGAAATAGATTGTTCTGGAAATTTCTCCACGAGTTGTACCAACAAGTTCAACATTAATCTCCATAGTTCCAAGTTTCAGAGTACGTTTTTCATTCAATTTCCATTCAAGTAAAGCTGCAGTTCCCTCATCTGCTAAAACTTGAGTTTCCTTAACTGGTAACTCTCCATCAATAAGGTTAACCAGGCGCATTGATGATCCTTCAGTATCAAAATTGTCCAACCCTACTGCAGTAAAAGGCTTTGATTTTCCAGTATCATCCTTAATTGTTCCAAATGGATATTCTATAACTAATTCATACGTTGCATTATGCTCGTTTGACCAGGCAATTATGCCTTCTGGACCGCCTTCAGGAATCTCTGCCTGAACATCCCACTGCTGTCCTTCTTCTAAATTATCCACAAGAATATCAACCATTGAACCCGAAAACATTAACATTGTACCGTAAATCAACATGGACAATCCCACAGCAATGAAAGTTAAACTTAAACGAACAGGCTTACGCATGCTTGAACGAATAGTTAATCCAATCGTAGTAGGTAAGCTAGCAGTCATATTCTGAAGAAACTTGGAACCTACACGTACCTCATGTTGGCCACCTAAAATATCTAATGGTTTCAGTCTTGAAGCAGTCCAAGCAGGTCTAAGGCCTGACAAAAAGACAATTACTATTGCAATTATTACTATCTCCAATACCATATTCCAATCAAGTGTTTCATGCAAAATTGGGAGGCCTATCACATTTTCATAAATATCAAGCATAGCTCTAATTCCAAAAAATACACCCAAAAGAACTCCTATAGCACTACCTATCAAACCAATAACCAATGGCGCAAGCATGTATCCAACCATAATCGAATTTCGGGGAACGCCAAGAGTCCGCATTATTGCTATTTCACGAGATTGACTTTGTATCAATCTTTGTAGGCTGAGTATTATCGTTATTGAGGCAACAATGACTAGCATTGCAGTAACTGCTGGAAAACTCTTTTGTGCTCCTTCAAGATCGGCTCTCAGAAATTCCACAGAGGGAGTTTCTCCTCTATCAGTTACTGTCGCCGTTCCAGAATCTGCAGCCAATAAAACTTCTCTTATATGTGTCTTAACTGTATCAATTTCAGCTCCTTCAGATTCTTCTGTTGAGGGTAAATCAAAAGAAGGAGTACCTTCTAAATCAATCAGTATTTTATTTGAAGAACCTGATGTAATATTTGATAGATTTTCTAAGCCCTCATCGGTCATATAACCTGTAACATAAGTACCTGCCTCAGCAGGAAAAAGTGAACCT
The DNA here is from genome assembly GCA_045567955.1 of Candidatus Poseidoniales archaeon. GTDB lineage: Archaea > Thermoplasmatota > Poseidoniia > MGIII > CG-Epi1 > CG-Epi1. Next base: position 3,133 of record JBJLBX010000018.1, read on the forward strand.
TCAGGTGCAAACCAGAAATGATTCGAATGATAACCTATACCTACTACAGTAAAATTTATACGACCTTCACCAGCTCCTAATGAAACTAAACTACCTACTGAAATATTCAAGTCTTTAGCTGCATGAGCATCAATAACAATTTCTGTCGGTGTTTCTGCAATTCGTCCCTCGCAACATTTATGATCCGGTATCCAAACTTTATCAACTTCACCTTCATCAATGCCGTGCCAAACTGCTGTAACTAAAACTTCCTTTCCCAGATTATCTGTATGAAAAAGAGTTCCATCAAGAACTAATCTAGGTTCGCATTTATCCATTGGAGAAGAATCTGCAGGAAAATTAAAAGAGATAAGATAACACAAATTTTTTGATTCTCCTTCAGACCAAGTTCCATCAGGCAGGTTTACCCAAATATCTGGAAGATTTACCCCCTCTTCGTCATCTTCGTAAATATTGTCATAAAGAACAGATACATTGGTTGCATAACCACCCATAGAAACTCCAGCAAAAACACCAATAACTACCATAAGAATAACTGCAACCAAACGTATTTTTGTTCGCCAAAGACTGCGCGCTAACCTTTTGTTAAGAAGGGAAGACATATTATTCTTGGTCTACCTGCTCATCTGATTTCACTTTACCACTATCAAGGCGAATAACACGTGTTGCATATTTTGCCAAAGATTCATCATGTGTTACCATGACTGTCGTGATATTTTCTTTTTGACAAGCTTCAGTGAGGACGTTCATTACTTTAGCAGAAGTCTCGGTATCCAAATTACCGGTCAATTCATCGCCCAAAAGTAATTTAGGATTTTTAGCTATACTTCTAGCAATTGCAACACGTTGTTGTTGACCACCACTAATTTCAGAAGGGAAACGGTCTATCTCACCTTCTAATCCTACTAATCTTAGAACTTCCTTAGCTCGATTAACGTCTCTCTGGCCTGAAAGTTCCTGTATTAACAAAACATTTTCCAAGACTGTCAAATCTTGTAATAAATTGAAAAATTGAAAAACATAACCTACATTTTTTCTGCGAAATGTTGTAAGTTCCTCACTACTGCCAGTTACAGGGTTTCCCTCAAATGTATATGTCCCTTTCGTAGGAGTATCTAATCCTGAAATACAATTCAATAAAGTTGTCTTCCCTGAACCAGAAGGGCCCAACAATACTACTCTTTCACCTGCAGGAATATTAAGATTAATACCATCTAATGCTTTAATCGTCTCAGAGGCCATGACATAATGCCTTTGCAAATTAGTTAACTGAATCATAATAATTCAAGATTATATTATCTTATTTAGGATTATTCGTCTGAATTTTCACTAGACTCTTCCTCTGTAGAGGCTTCATCTTCTTCATCTAACTCTTCAAGTAGTTCATAGTAATAACTTTCTCTGTGGAGTGTACTATGATACTCACCGTAAAGAGATTTCATAAAATCGCTACTTTCATTATCATTATAATAAAATTGAACTATTTGTCCATCACAGGAGAAATTCATTCTGTACATGGCTAAGTTGCCATGATGAATATCTATCGTAATATTTTCTCCATCCACCTCATAAGGATTGGTGCCTGGAATTGGAACGTCACCAAAAGTACCATTTACCATGTAAAAAGTATATCTCAGACCGTCTTCAAATTGGTAAAGTGTGTTGCCTAGTTCTGAAAGCACCCACCTTCCCTCAATTGTTTGATTTTCACAAGCCCGAGAAGCATCATCCTCATCTACTGTTCGTGGCGCCTCAACTTCTTCTGAATAACGATCATACACGGGTTTATTATTAGAAGGCAATTCTGCAAAACCTGTCTGTTCCATAGTAGCTACATTATGGGCTGTAATTCCCTTTTCACTAATTGCATAGATGTAATCTCCTCCTTCCATGAAAATACTACGTCTCACGTCAGGATTATCCCACCAGTAATTAGAATCATAGAAAGAAGAATGATCAACTTCGTCATATATTTCAAGATCTACACCAGGCTCAGCTTTAATCAACATTAATTTTGATAAGTATTCATAACCGCTTAAATCATATCTATGTGTAGACATTGGAATCGCCAACAATCCATCTGCTTCCCAATATTGGAAAGCTTTGTGTTCATAAGTTGCCTCACTATAGGAATATGACCATTCATTGTCCTCACTAGATGCAGGATTGAGTTGCAATGAACTGGCTAATTTTGGATTTGAAAAGTCACTTACATCGAATATCGATATCTGTGTTACACCCCAATGTAAACCATCTTCATCTCCTGCAATACCTATTGTAAGAAGGTGATTATCACCCATTGGATGAATATAAGTTGAAACACCCGGAATTTCTAATTCTCCAATAACTCGAGGGTCTGTTGGTTCACTAAGATCTATTGTCCAAAGAGGATCTATATTTCGGAAAGTAACTATGTATGCCTTATCACCCATAAAACGTGCTGACCATATTTGCTCATCTTCAGCAATTCCACCTACATGGCCTACAACTTCATACTCTGTTTCTTCAGCATTTAATCCTAAAACAAAAACATGACTAACCATTGGTTCTGGATCATCCATCCACCATCTTCCCCACTGTCCAGTAGTAGAACAAACTCGAAGATTTCCATTGTGTTCAGATAAAGAAAATTGGTCTTGAATTGTTCCATTTATTCTTCCACTGGCAATATAATCAGTTTGACCGGGATTAGAAATATCAAAAACATGGAGATTTGTCATTTCATTATTTTCACTCTCTTCATCACCCCAGAACCACCATGAATCCCAAGCTGATTCGGCCATTACCATTACATTTCCTGAAGCATAAACTGTAGCCCAGTTGCTTAAAATATGGTCTGCATTAAAGCTAAAGTTTTCTTCTAGTAAATCAAGAGTCATAATAGATGTAATGCCCTGGCCGGCACTATCTGAAGCCGCTGCGAAATTTTGGCAATTACCATCTTCTGATTCTGTATACTTGTGTGTTGTAATATTATCTCCAAATTTTTCGTGAATGCGTGGTAAAAGGTCGTCTAAAGGAGTTTGATCAATGATAATGTCATTATATTCAATTGTTTCATTCATTACATCCATCCATATTTGCTCTCGCTTGGAACTCTCCCAATCAAGGTTCCAATAAGTTTTGTAATCTGAAAAATCTAACCATGTTTTTAGCCCATAGATATCCATCCAACCGTAGGAAACCATACGAACTGTGCCTCCTGATTCACGTGCCGTCTGATAATCTCCTTCAATGTAAAGTTCTCTAGTAACTTGAGGTGAACTTCTATTAGTCAAGTCTAAAACTGTTAATTTTGTAAAAGAGGTTGTCCGGTAATAATATTCATATTCAATATCGCTCTCTGAGTCTGAACTTCTAGCACCTTTATTTCCCTCAGAGTTTTTACTATTTACTGTAGTTGAATCTTGAGCTGGTGAAGGTTTATCATCCTTTGGTGGTGGACGATGTTTAGCTTCCATATGAGGCAATAAAGGATGTTTTTCTTCATAATAACTGTAAATGTAAACATTAGAATAAACAACTGCTTTATCATCAACTAAAAGCATCTCATTAGGGCGTCCTTCTATAGATATATTTGATAAATATGAAACATTACCTGCTTCTGGAATTTCTAAAATATGAACATGACCTGAAGGATATACGCCCCAATCATTGTAACCATTATTTACAATGTAAATATAGGATCCATCTGTTTTCACAAAATCTGCTTCATCCACACCTAATTCTTGATTATTAGTTCCTGAATAATCAACACCTTCAACCGAATTTGATGATGTTTTGTCAGAGCCTGTAGAAGGTGCTGAATCCATGTCCATTCCTCCATCATCCATTGCCATTTCAGCCTCCCCAATCATAACCATGTCCTCTTCCATTCCCCAGCCGCCATAATAGTACGAACCAGTGCCCAAATTCACACGCATCTCTTCTTTCAAATGTTCTTTTAAGTCCATTTCAAGAAATCCACATGTATCATAAGTAGAAAGTGTAGGGGATGAACGAGATCGATCTGATAATATACTTTCTAAATAAGTAGATTGAACCTCTGTTAAAGTCTGATCTGAAGGAATCGTATCTTCAGGCATATATGTAGCTAAAGAAACTGTTAGAATAACTACTGCAAAAATTGCAAAAACACCTGAAGGAATTCCACCCATTGGAGCGGGATCTAAACCAGATAAGCCTGTTATTGATTTTGGCGTATCCATAAATTCACCAAATATTTCTATTTTTTTAGCCATTAGCAATATTCCCTATATCTTTTTTTATTTTCAAATCTAGAGACAAAATATTTGAAACGCCATCCAATTTCTCTAAGCAGCGCTTACAATTGACATATTTGCTATCCATTTTTTTTAGCTGTGATAACTCACCAACTGTAACGTTCCAACCACAGAGTGTTTTGTCGTGCGTTCCTAGCATATGTCTTCGTCTCATAGTATGAATAAATCTTTTTTATATATAAAAGAATGCCAAAAAAATTTGGAGGTTTATTATTCTTTCAACTCTATTGTAAACAGTTTAAGAAGAGTCAAAATGGCTTCTTCAATTACTTTATTTTCTTGCACTTCTGACTGTGAAAAATCAATCCCATCTGCTATTTTGTCTACTAATTCTTGCGTTATAATCTTATCTTTCAAAAACTTATAAAGTGTTTTATCGGAAAAGGGAATTTGAGACATATACTGTGAATTTACAATTAGCATTTGCCCATTAGCTACTAATTTATCAATATGATAATCAACTAATTGAGATGAAATGTCTGCTACATCTGCAATTTTCCTTTTGGAAGCTGGAGCTCCAATTTTAATTGAAGCAAAAAGAATTCTAAAAAGAGTATCTGCATCGTTCAAATCATGTTTTAATTTGACATTTATATCAGACATTATGATTGTCAAAGTAATCTCCCTAATTTAAAAAGATGCCAAAGAAATTTGGAACTAATCAAAATCTAGTAAAACTTTACCTATATTCTTACGATCTTGAATATAATTATGCGCATCTGATGCTTGAACATATGGAAATACCCTATCAACATGAGGATGTATCTTATCCTCTTCAATCCACTTCATTAAATCTTTTCTTGCCCTATTTAGGGTATCTAAATTCTTCCAACGGCCTAAATGTATACCAAACACACCTCGATTACTAGTCATCATCTTTAAAGGGTCAAATTTAGGAAAAGTTAACCATGATTTGAAGCGATGCCACTGGCTCATTTTTTTGCCGGGAGCCATATCAGAAATACCAAATGAACAGACACGACCACCGGAACCTAAACATCTATATGATTTCATCAGATTTTCTCCACCTATAGGATCTAAAACTAAATCCACTCCTTTATTATTAGTCCAATCCATTATTTCTGCTAAGAAATCATTCCTATCAACTGGAAGGACGCCCTTCTCTTTAACAAAATCATGTTTTTCAGGTGAACAAGTACCAAATATTGTTTTAGCACCCACAATTTTTGCCAATTCAATAGAAGCTAAACCTATTCCTCCAGCTACACCATGAATCAATATAGACTCATTCTTTTGCAAAGCTCCGGGATGAATTATCATCAAGTAAGAAGTAAGATAAACTGCAGGAAAAGCTGCAGCAACTTCAAAAGAAATATTATCTGGAATTTTAAAGACTCCATCTGCTTTAGAAATTATATGTGTTGAATAACCTCCATTGGAACCAGAACCTACCACCCTATCTCCAATTTCATATTTGTCTACATCTGGTCCAATTTCATGAATAATTCCTGAAACTTCCATCCCTGGAGTAAATGGTGGTTTAGGAGCACCGGGATAAAGCCCCATACGAGAGAGAATGTCTGCAAAATTTATTCCTGCTTTAGAAACACGAATACAAACCTCACCAGGTCCTGGTGTTGGTGTTACTAATTCTTGAATTTCTAAATTTTCAGGACTACCATATTTTGTAACAACAACTGATTTCATTAATTTCCCTCATAATAATAATCTAGACCTAAATGTGTAATCAGTGTTTCACCCATTAAATGGCGAAGGGTATTTTCCAATTTAACTTTTTGTGCAAATAAATCGTGAACTGGATACAAATCAGGTTTACACATTGGTGATTTAAAATAGAAAGACAACCACTCTTGAATCCCATGCATTCCTGAACGATTAGCCAAATCTAAAAAAAGGGCTAAGTCAAGTACTATTGGAGCTGCAAGAATAGAATCTCTACACAAGAAATCAACCTTAATCTGCATAGGATATCCTAACCATCCTTTAATATCAATATTATCCCATCCTTCTTTATTATCTCCTCGAGGCGGATAATAATTAATCCGAACTTTGTGATATAAGTCACCGTATAATTCAGGATATTTTTCAGGTTCAAGTATTTGTTCAAGAACACCTAATTTAGAAACCTCTTTAGTCTTAAAGGATTCAGGATCATCAAGAACTTCACCATCTCTATTTCCTAAAATATTAGTTGAAAACCAACCATCGACACCAATCTTCCTGGCTTTGAAACCCGGTGCTAAAATTGTTTTCATTAAAGTCTGTCCAGTTTTGAAATCTTTACCAGCAATTGGTACTCTTTCTTTTGCTGCTAATGAATACATTGCTGGAAAATCTACAGATAAGTTAGGCGCTCCATTAGCATAGGGTATTCCTTCTTTTAAAGCTGCATATGCATAAAGAATTGAAGGAGCCATGGGAGTATTATCATCATCTAAGGCACTTTCAAATGATTCAAGTGAACCATAAACCGAATCATGAGGTTCTTGGTATATCTCTGTGCTACCACACCAAATCATAACAGCTCTATCCAAATTATTTTTTTCTTTAAAATCACGGATATCTTGCCTTAAAGCCTCAATTCGAGCTCTGTGGCCTTTAATCGATTTAATGTAAGTTCCATCTAATTTTTTAACAAAATCCTTGTCAAAAACTGCTTTCATTGGTTTGATAAGTGATAATTCTGATTTGATCTGATTAAGTAATTCCTTTTCAATAACACCTGCTTTTACTGCAGCTTCATAACAATTGTCTTCAAAAATATCCCAACCACCGAATACTAAATCATCTAATTTAGTCAACGGTACAAAATCTTTGATATTTACTTCACGATTTTCATTTCTTTTTCCTAAACGTAATGAACCCATTTGTGTTATCGAACCTATTGGACTTGAAAAATTATTACGAATTGCTAATGTTCCGGCTATAAATGTCGTACTTACAGCTCCCAAACCAGGCATCAAAACACCAAGTTTACCGCTGCAGTCTTCTATCTTTGCTGGACTATCGATAACAGTCATAGGATAATTATTGTATTAGGTGATTATATTAACAATTATAGTTATTCATAAATTACTGAAAGACATGTCAACGAACCATCTCCTGCCCTAAATTGAGACATCTCCATATAATGTAAATTTAGTCCTTTATCAAGTAAAATCTCAGAAGTTTTTTCATAACCTTTAGAAACCATTACATCTTTCCCAAATGAAATCACATTGGCCCCATAAGCTTCCTCACTAGGTACTAAAAGTAATTCTATCCCTTCAGGAAAATCAGTCGATTTAAACCAACCCTCGGGAGCAAGAAGAACGCCAGGCATAGGTGAAGTACAAACTGAGATTAAATGAAGTGATCTTTTTGGAACTTCAATAACATGTAAATCAAAACCTCGAAACTCAACAAAATCTTTCAAATTTTGAATGCCTTGTCTATTAGTACGACTACTATGACCTACCAAAAATTTATTTCCAAACTGAAATACATCACCTCCGTCCATTCGCCCTCCTGAAGCCATGTATTCTAAATTTAGATCTCCTTCTAAGGCCTCTATGACTGCTTCTTTCTCACCTAACCGAGAATCATGGCCAGCATTTGTAATCAATGCAGAATCGCCAGCTACAATGGCATGATCTTCGACAAAACAACAGTCTGGATAATCGGGATGTGAATCTAATTCTCTAACTATTAATCCTAATTCTCTCAACTTAGAAACATATGCTGAATGCTGTGCCTTTGCTTCTTCTAAATCAGTTGGACCGCTACCAAAAAACGATGCTAAGGCTTTTTCATATGAGTTTGAAACTCCACGCACTATAGCCCTCACAATAAAGGCCCCAAAATCAATGGCAGCATTACCGTTGCATCTCCTTCAACTGTTATCCGTCTTGCCTTAGGTTGTACTTTACCCCAAGAAACTGCTTCTCTAACTCTAGCACCACTAAGAGAACCATCCCACTCAGGTGCTGTAGTTACTTGAACTGCATAATCTAAACCTTCTCTAAATTGATTCCACCAAATAGTATGATGCTTAGAGATACCTCCACCAACCATCAAAGCTCCAGTAGCTTTAGCTTCATGAACTATGTCTGATAATTCATTTTCTTCTGCAAATAAATCTAAAGTAAAATCTCTATGATCTTGCCAGAATAACCACAATTGTGAACCTACGGCTCCGTCAGTAGGACCTGGGACAAATACCTTAACATTCTTTCGAGCGCAGGCTGCTAAAAAAGATTCAGAGCCATTATCTTCTTTGGCTAAACGAAGGCCCAATTCACGCCATATCTTCCACGGAATCCAACGGCTATCTTTTTCATATAACTCTTCTAAAATAGGTTGCATCCATTTTTCAATAGGAATCCCATAAGAATCATCTGGAACTAAAACATTTCCAAGACGATTAACTCCTTCTTCCCTCAATTTTTGATCATCCATAGCAAAATCGCCATGATAATAATCTGCTAAAATTCTGGCTATATCATGATCTAAAGTACCACAAGTAGTAACTACAACATCAACATGATCTTGTTCTATTAATTGTCTAAGAAGTCCTCGAGTTCCTGTTGCCATTATGTCTGCCGGAAATGAAATGAATTTTGTACAATTATCTTTTTGCATATCCTGAAGAATAGATGTTGCCGTAGCTATCTTTGTTGCTACAAAACCACCTGCATCACTAAATTGTGAAATCAGTTCAGACAACTTAGTATTAGAATCGATGTGGATATCTTTTACTGGTATTTTACGCATCCTTAATCAATCCACAGGTACCACAGACATATTTGTCTCCATCAAGAACTAATTTACCTTCGTCGCACTCTGAACAAGGCATATCATCATTAGGTGAAGGATCAACATTTCTTTCCTCATCTTCTTCATCATGTAAAGCTACTGCCACGACTGTTTCCTTTTCATCAACTGACATTACCTTGACTCCCCTACCTACTCTTGCAATTTGTCTTATGCTTTCTATGTGTGTACGAATTACCTTTCCAGAAGAAGTTGTTGCTAATATTTGATTTGCTTGTCCGGGAGTAAAAGTAGCTATTACATGACCGCTTTTGTCATCAACTTTAATATTTTTAACACCTTTAGCACCTCTCTTTGTAAGACGATAATTACTTGCGCTAGCTCTTTTTCCATAACCTTTTTCAGTAATAGTTAACAAAATATCCTCTTCATTTACTAAAGTCATACCAATAACTTCATCTTTCTCTTTCAAACGCATACCTATTACTCCTTGACCGTTACGACCAACTATTCTAACTTCACCTTCTGAAAAACGATTAGCCATTCCTAACTTAGTTGCAAGCATAACCTGACTATCTCCTTCTGATATGTCTACACCTATTAATTCATCATTTTCTTTAAGAGTAATGGCTCTAAAACCTTGATCACGAGCCCAAGCTCTTTGTATCCTTGAAGAATATTCTTCTAAACGAGTTTTCTTAACAATACCATTTTTAGTTGCAAATAAGAAATAATGTCCATCACCAGTTAGATTAGCTACTGGTAACATACAAAGTACTTTTTCATCTTTAGATTGCCGCCCTTCATCCAATTTTTGAAGGAGTTGGACCAATGGCGTTCCTTTAGAATATCTTGAAACATCAGGTATCTGCCAAGCCTTTAGGAAATACATACTTCCTGCTGTCGTGAAGAAGAGTAAATGATCATGTGAGCCCATAGAGTATAACTCAACCGGGAAATCACCCTCTTTAGCCTTAATTCCAATTCGACCTTTACCACCTCTGTGTTGTGCTTGATACTCATCTAAATCTACACGTTTAATGTACCCTTCATGAGTTCGCATTACAACTACTTGTGAGCGTGGAATCAAATCTTCGGTAGCCAAATCACCGTCGAAATCTGAAATTAACGTTCTTCTTTCATCACTATATTTTTCATTCAGTTGCGATAATTCTTCTTTAATAATTGCCAAAACCTTAGAAGAATCTGCTAAAATCGAATTAAGCTCTTCCATTGTTGCTTTCAATTCGTCTAATTCTTTTTTGCGTTCTTCTGCATCTTGTCTAGATAACTGGTACAAACGCATGTCTGCAATAGCTTTAGACTGAACTTCACTAAGTGAAAATTCTGTTTGAAGACCTGCTATTACTGCATCCCTACCTGCCGAATCTCGAATGAAAGCTATTACTGCATCCATTTGAGAAATTGCTAATAATAACCCTTCTACTATGTGAGCTCTTTCCTGAGCTTTCTTTAACCTATATTGAGTTCTTTTTGTTACTATTTCTTTACGATGCTCAAGATATACTTCTAACAAATCGATTAAGCCCATTCGTCTAGGCTGACCTTTTACCAATGCAACATTATTAATCGCAAAGCTTGTCTCTAATACTGAATGTTTGTACAATTGATTTTCAACAATCATTGGAGCTGCGTCACGTTTTAATTCAAAAACGACGCGCATTTCAGTCTGGTCAGATTCATCACGAATATCTCTAATACCTTCAATCTTTTTGTCACGCACCATTTTGGATACATCTTCTAAAAGACGATTTTTTTGAACTAAAAATGGAATCTCTGTTACAACTAAATATTCATTCTTTTCAGTTGATTCATGTTTTACAGTACCTCTCATTTTAACTGAACCTTGACCTTTACTATATGCGTCAAAAATACCTTTACGACCCATTATAGTACCTCCAGTAGGGAAATCAGGACCTGGCAGTACTTCCATTATTTCTGCTAGAGATACAGAAGGATTGTCAATCAATAAATTTATTGCCTCAGACACCTCCGATAAATTATGAGGTGCCATATTTGTGGCCATACCTACTGCAATACCTGAAGAACCATTCACTAAAAGACCAGGTAAAAGTCCTGGAAGAACTGAGGGCTCTTGTAAAGAACCATCATAATTGTCTCTAAAATCTACAGTTTCTTCATCGAGATCCGATAAAACAGTATCTGCAATAGTTGCTAGACGAGATTCTGTATAACGCATTGCTGCCGCTTTATCTCCATCTATCGAACCAAAATTTCCTTGGCCATCAACTAAGGGATATCTTAAAGAAAAATCTTGAGCCATACGGACCATTGTATCATATATGGCTTGATCTCCATGTGGATGATACTTACCCATAGTATCTCCAACTATTCTCGCAGATTTTTTATATGGTGAACGTGAACCTGAGCCCATCTCTTTCATAGCATAAAGTACTCTACGATGTACTGGTTTGAGACCATCTCGAGCATCAGGAAGTGCGCGACCTACAATAACAGACATTGCATAATCCAAATAGGATTTACGCATCTCTTTCTCTAAGCTTATCTTCAAAATTGTGTCATTATTTTCAGTGGTCAATATTTAACCTCAAATCAGTAGTTAACGCCATGAATAAACCCCCTTAAAAGGGACTCCCCTGACACGCTTGTGGCACCCCCCTTAAACATTATAGTTATAAACTCTAAAAAAAATGAAGATTTCAATGATAAACATCGACGATTAATTGCAAAAATTGCCCCTATTTGCATAGCCTATGATTTCCACTTAACTTTAGTTAATTTTCAAATAAAAGATACGGCAGTCGATTTTGCTAAAGAAATTGCACCTGCAACTAGCATAGGTAGCAGTGGTGAGAAATTAATAACACTGGCGCAAAAAGGCAAAATTCAAATTACCGAATTACCTATCACTAATAATTTTGGTAAAATGATTATTTGTACTTCAAAACCAAATAAAAAGAAAAATATTGACATTAATTATGTCGCTAGATTATCGAAAGAAAGAAAAGTTGCTCTCATATTTGGAACTGATGAAAAGAAAAATAAAAATATTAATAAATTATTAGAAAACTCAGATTATCACTGCGACATAAGTGGTAAAAATATTAAACTAGAATTGGACACCGAAATTGGAGCAATTACAAGTATTATTCAAAAGATTAGAACAGCTTGAGAGCCTCTTCAATTCGCCCTAATTCTATACCTGTACTTTGTTGACCACAAACAGCTCCACTAGAGGATGAAACTACTCCTGCCCCGACTAAAGGCATACCAAAATTGACAGTCCCTTCCATAACTGGGACCTGGAATATTTTTTCCATAATATCTCTCTCATCATCTGAAATATCTGGATGACAAAGACCTCCATTGTTGTTTAAACAACCAATCATGCCTAAAGTATCCATCTGATTCAAAGATTGTGATTTGATTTTTATACCTAAAACTTCTTCAGATGATTTTATAGATCTTGAACTTAAATTTTCATTACAAAATCCACCATTATCATTAATCAAAAAATTATTCCCATTTGCATTCGATCGGTCAGATAATATTCCAAATTTTAAATTGAAACTATCTGAAATTGATTCTAATTTTTCAACTTCAAGTGATGTTACTAAGTTAGAAACTAGAATACCGTGATTATTCATGGTAATCAATGTTCCTAAAACACTACTACCACCTATTGTTATTACCTCAATATCTGTGTTTAAAGCATCGGAAATAGCTTGCATATCATCTTTAGGTATCCCAGGAGGAACGAACGTTAAATTATCATTAGTAGTACAAAAAACCCCTGAATAAGGACTATTGAAAAGATTCTTTTGAATTAATGCCATGATGCCTATTCGGCAAGATGTACAATTACACTGCCATCTTCGAATTTTAAAGCTCTAACTCTAACTTTTGAAGGTGGTTTCTCGATTCCCTTAGACCAAATATATTGGTTTACCGGAGGATCAATAAATAATTGCTTTTCCTCACCACTTCCACTACGTGCGTCCAATGATTTTCTCAAAACTTCGCCATCCCTTTCTGGTTTCATATGTCTTGTGATAAAATCTTCGACAATACGCATAGCCACTGGAGCTCTTCGTGTACGAGGTACTTTGTGTAATTTACGTAAAGGTATAGTGTATAATCTCTCCTGCATTAATTCATCGTCTGCCATATTTTATCACCTATGAAGTTTACCACGACGCCAAAAATGACGTTTTGGATGATTGGTAAATCTACGATTAGTTCTTTGGATAACCCAAGCTGGAACTCTGCGATTACGCTTAACTAATTTATTTAAACGTAATTTTTTACCGTAAACTTTTCTACTTGACATTAATACTTACTGAGTGAACTCATCTCCTTTTGTAAATTCTTCTTAACTGCAAATGCAGTATTATCTAATATTGATTGGCCTTTCGGTGTTAAACCACGGCCACCTTGCTTTGACTTTTGTATAAAACCTGCAACTTCAAGTTGTTGCATAATTGATCTAAGAATTTTACGGCTTCCACCAAGACTCCTATTTGGTTTTGAACCTCGATCACGGGCACCAGAGTAATGTTTTGCCAAGCGTTCAGTTCCAATTGGACCGTTAACTCCAATCTTTCTTAAAACTGAAGCTGTACGATAATACCACCAATCTGGTTGAGTAGGTGATTTTTCTTTGTGAACTGCAGTCTTTACAAAATTAGACCAATCTGGAGGAGAAATAGCGTCATCGCTCTTCAATGTGTTGGCAAGTGCGCCAACTAAGTGTTCACCAGGTACGTCGTATTGTGTTGTCACGTTAATAAATCCTCTACGGGGATGACGCGCCACACGGACTATATTATAAACTTAAGCCTAATTGAAATATTAATGGAAAGTGTCCAAAAATATCTTGAAGAGCACAATACTATGACGCTAGCCACCGTCGGTAAAAAAGGTATTTCTGCTGCTGCAGTTTTTTATGCTGAAACAAGAAAATACGATTCTTTGCTCTTTGTTAGTAGTCCTAAATCAGAACATATAACCAATTCATATGTTGAAAAAAAATGCGCAGCCACCATACAAAATGACGGACTCGAATGGGAAGTTATTAAAGGACTACAGCTAAAGGGTCATTTAGAATTGGCCGAAGATAGTGAATGGGATATTTATTTTGAAAAATTCCCATATGTTAAAAATAATAAAATCTTAGCGAAATCTTTAGAAAAAGTTAAATTGTATAAATTTATTATTTCTTGGGTTAGGTTTATAGATAATTCAAAAGGATTTGGAAATCGACTTGAATTTAACATTTAAATCAATCTGTAAAAAGACTATTCTTGTGAAAATACCAAACCAAAGAGACAAAAACAAGTATCAATACTCCAATTATAACAAAACCTAACATATTACCTACAACTGGAAAAACAAACAGGACAAAAAGACCTACGAAAAAAGTCCAAAAAAGTAAATACAATAGATATACATGAGGGGCCAATTCAGGATCTCTGGCAGCATCTAATGTGAATAAAAGTCTCCAATTCATAAATTCCTTAAAAGAATATACTAATTATCTTTTGGGGTACGTATTGAATCTACAAAACCTTGATCTATTAATCCTCTACCAACCAGTGCTGTATAGTTAGCTAATAGGATTACCACAATTCCTGAAACTATAACTATTAAGTGCGAAATAAATCCTACATTCTTAATATTACTTATCAAATATGTACCCTCAGATGCAAGAAAAAAACTACTTGCTCCGTAGGCTGCCGTGAATGAAATTGCATATAAAATAACATTATGACGATTCATAAGATTTACTTTATTACTACCTTTCCTACTTTTCCTTTTCTCTGAACGAAGGGTTTGTGCCGAAAGGGAATATATGACTAACATAATTGTAATAATCATAAATACTAAATCAAACACAAAACTAGGTTGTCTCTCTCTAGAGTATAGCATAACTCCTAAATGATATGCCAAGAAACTCCAATAACCAATAGCAAAATAACCCGAAAAAACCGAAACCATAGGATCTGACCAATTCTTAGAATTCATTCTATTTAAGAAATAAAAAGTTAAAGAACCTAAAATAATTAATATTACTAACCAAGCAATCTTGAATATTATACTAAAAATGACACCTTGTGATTCTAATATTGAGAATATACAAAATCCAATTAATGCCCAAAAAAATGGAGATACTGCATTCATATTTCTTCCAAAATTAGACCGAGTTGTACCTTTGACATTTATCATTTTTTTAAGTGCAAATTCCTTGAACGGTACACGCATCCACCAAGCTTGTGCAAATTGCCAAAGTATGAATATAATGATTAAACTTAGTGATAAAAGATTCCTCACACTCTCACCATATTCTGTAAACTCAAATGTATAATATATTATGGCAGATATGAAAAAAGATAAGCTCAACGGAATCAAAAGAATCTTTCGATAACTTCCAACAGAATAATTCTTTACAGATTCTAAACGCATTAAAAAAGCTGTAATTAAGTAACCCCATGAAAAACCAAAACCCATAACTAAAATTAAATCTATGAATAATTGGTTTGAGCTTCTACTAAAAAATCCTAAAAGAAGTAGAAAAATAGATAATGAAAATGCATGTGGTGCTGTTTTTCTAGAAAATATAATTCTTAGAATATCAATATTTGTAATTGTTTTATGTTTTCGAGATTCTATGATTTCTGAGGATGGCGATTCTTTTTCTGATTCAGCTTTTTCTTCCATTATGTCTAAACCCTCTTGAATTAAATTTCTTTTCGGGTAAATAAAAGCATGTTATTCTCGAAATTTCTAAAGCATATGCTGTTTTTGCTAATTTACCTCCGTGTAAATTAATTGCCTTTATTCGTGCCATTTTACCCTCAAGACGAATAGTTGTACCTACTCGAAATTCTTCTTGAGATTCAAATTCTTGTTTAATTGAAAGTGTAGACTCACCATCGTGTATTGCAAATCTAACACGTGCATGGGTCGCTCTTTTAGCCCAAACTATAGGATTATCTTGTGAGTAGGCTGAAGGAGGGCGTTTGCTATCTAGTTCAAGCCCTGTAATCAAAATCAATCCATCAGGATGAGGACGAGTTTCTCCCACATTAATACTAACTCCTCGATCTACATACATAATTCCATTCTCAGTTTTATCTTCATTAGAAATACGTAATCTCAATTCTAGTGGAGGTTCTTCTTTAATCTCAGTGGAACCTGTAGAATTACACTCTAAACATGTAACAACTCCTTGGAAACTAAACCCCTTTTTAGAGGATGTACGACTCTTAAGAACTTTATGTGGACATTCTTCTCCACATACTTCACAAAATATCCAGATTTCTTCCATTAGTGCTTAAAATGCCTCATACCCGTAAATACCATAGCCATCCCATTTTCATTCGCAGCATCTATAACTTCTTGATCTCTCATAGAACCTCCGGGCTGAATAACTGCAGTAACTCCTGCCTTTGCCGCCTCATCAATTCCATCTCTAAATGGAAAAAACGCATCAGAAGACATAACTGTATCTTGTGCATTAGGAATTGATTTAAAAGTTGCAATTTTTACTGAATCTATACGTGACATTTGGCCTGCACCGATACCTACTGTAGCTTTTTGTCTAGAAAAAACTATAGCATTGCTTTTGACATGCTTGACTATTTTCCAACCAAACTGTAATCCGTCTAATTCTTCTTTAGTTGGACTACGTTCAGTTACAATTTTACAATCTGAAATATCTATAGTTGCTTCATCCGATTCTTGCATGAGCCAGCCTTGATCTAGTGAACGTAAGCTAAAACTTCGTTCATAATTATCAAGTGAACCAGTTTCTAATACTCTTAAATTTTCTTTTTTAGAAAGAATCTCACGAGCTTCGGAAGTAAATGAAGGCGCTATT
Organism: Candidatus Poseidoniales archaeon; assembly: GCA_045567955.1. GTDB lineage: Archaea > Thermoplasmatota > Poseidoniia > MGIII > CG-Epi1 > CG-Epi1. The sequence goes on from JBJLBX010000018.1 coordinate 20,032, forward strand.
ACTCCTTCTTTAAATGATGAAATAATATTTTTTGACAACTCACTATCAACGCCTCGGTTTAGAGCTATTATCCCTCCAAAAGAACTCATTGGATCTGTGTTTATTGCTAATTCATAAGCTTCTACTAAATTATCTGCGCTAGCTGCACCACAAGGATTGTTATGCTTAACAACGATAACTGTTGGTTCTTCAAATTCCGTAACCATTGCTAAAGCTGCATCAAAATCAAGAAGATTATTGTAACTTAACTGTTTACCTTGTATTTGTTCTGCATTGGAAATAGAAGGAGTTGTACTTGATAAATCTGAATAAAAAATTGCTGATTGATGTGGGTTTTCACCATATCTTAATGGAGGACTTCCTACCCCTGTAACATGTATGGATGGAGGAAGGCCTTCTTCACCAAATCTAGATCCTAGCTCAGATTGAATAGTTGTATCATATTCTGCTGTATGTCTAAAAGCTTTCAAGGCTAATTCACGTCTTTGTAATAAATTTAGGCCACCTTTTCCAATTTCATCAATAATCCAATCATAATCATCAGTATCGGTAACAACTGCAACCCTAGAATGGTTTTTGGCTGCTGCTCTCAATAAACTTGGGCCCCCTATGTCTATTTGTTCAATGATTGAATCTAAATCTAAATTTTTTGATATTGCTTCTCTGAATGGATACAAATTACAAATTATCATGTCAAAAATCCCAATATTATGTTCTTCTACCTCTTTATTGTCTTCATCTCTAGCAAGAATACCGCCAAAAATTAAAGGATGAAGTGTTTTTACACGGCCACCCATCATTTCTGGAAAATTCGTAACTGAGTCTACTGATGTTACACTTATCCCTTCATTCAAAATAACCTGAGAAGTTCCACCTGTAGACACTATTTCAATATCTAATTTGTTTAATTCTTTAGCTAAATTTACAATCTTATTTTTATCGCTAACGCTGATTAAAACACGAGATACTTTCCTTCTCTCCATATTATCTGAAATACTTGTCATTAATATCAGAAAAATTAAGTACTATCTGGGAGTTTCTTAAGGAAATCTCCAGGAAGCTCTTTGACCAGATAAACTGTAGTCCCGGCCTTCATTATTGCACAATCTGCCCCTTCGGCAGCTCTTACATCAACTAGCAATACTATCGGTTTACCAATTATGTGACGGCCAGCTTCTAATGCATTTAATCTTGTACTTGAAAGATGAACCATATTTCTATCACCTGGATACAGCCCATGTTCTAGATATTCTGTCGAATCTTCTTTGGAACAAGCAAAGTAAAGATGCTCAGGATTTTTATCAGTTGGTAGATCTAATTCTAAATCTAAAGTGTGAGCATAAGTTGCTCTTAATCTACCATTTTTCAATTCATATCTACCCTTAGGATCTGTCTCTACGACTGCTTGTAAATGTTTAGTTTCAAGATAATGAAAATGACGTCTTTGTGACTTGACTGCATCAATAAATTCTGAAGCTTCAAGCCATCCTTGTTTGTCCATCTCAAGATCAAATCTGTCTGGAAAATGGCGTAATACTCCAGCCATTACTCTTCCAAATTGATCTAAATGTCTTGGGGACATTACTAAAACTCCATCCTCTCCGCTTAAGGGGCACTTTTCACCTCTGAAAAAGCCATGTCCATACTTAACTTCCTCTTTCAAAGGAACTGTTGGATTTCTACGCATGTATCTCCATTGCAACGGGTCTGTATAAGATTAGTTCTGATACGAATTATTTTCGTTGAAAAGTTGTCTGAACTGAACTTGTATTTGAAGAATCTATAATATTAGAACCTGTTAATTCTTCATTGGTAGGCACATCTAGTTCTATCCGGCCAGCTGAAAAAAGATCATGCATCTTTTGCTCTTTATCACGGCTACTCCAAAAAGCTGCTTCATCTCTACTTCCCTTGGTAACAAAAATAAAAACTTCACCGGGACGATTACGCCCCGTTCTACCCCTTCTTTGAATCATACGTATAGCTGATGAGACTGGTTCAAAGAATACTACAACATCTGTAGAAGGTATATCTAAACCTTCTTCACCAACTGAAGTTGCAACAAGAATATTAAATTCATTTTTCCTAAACCGGTCTAATATTTTCTTCTGCTGTTTCTGAGTCATTCCTTTGTCACCTACACGAGACCCCTGACCAACAAAACGAACTGGTTTAGCTCCTTCTATTTTTTCTAAATGTTCTACAATTAATTTTGCAGTATGTCTTATTTCTGCAAAAATAATAAAACGAGAAGAACCAGAATGTATCTGGACTTCAATTAATTCAAGTAAACGCTCTAATTTTGGATGATCTGTAGGATTTGAATTTGCAATTTTCTGAGCTATCTTCCAATCTGAATTTGAAACTAACCACTTATTAGCACGACTGCCTTTCTTCTTATCTCTAGCATCTTTTTCTATTCGTGAAGTATAATCTAAGAATTGAAGCATACCCTGTGTTTCAACTGTCAGTATAGCATGTGCAACTTTCATTGCCATTGCTTGAGTTGTCATCATAGTGAATGTTTGAGGAGGAGTATTAGGCTTAGTTTTCATATAAGTTATTTGCAGTTTCTTTCCAGCTTCAATCAGCATCGTAGTCGATACTTTTCTTGGCCTATCTATAATTCCTTGTTTGTACAACTTACCACAAAGATAATTCTGTAATTTTCTTAATTGATTTGCAATATCTATAACACTAATTGGCATTTCAACACGAATCCATCGTGTTTTAATTGGTTGAATATAAGAAATTACATCGGGATCAGTATCATCTCTATTCTCTACTGCTGAAAGACCTAAATCACGGCATAATCGAATAATCTCTGGCTTTGAACTACCGGGTGATGCAGTCATACCTATTGCTAAATGATCTTTAGAAACTGAAGAATAATGACGGCCAATTGAAACATATGCATAATTTCCAACTGCCCTATGTGCTTCATCAAAAATCACAAGGGAAAAATTCTTAAGATTCATACGCTCATTTTCTATATCTTTTGAAACAACCTGAGGTGTTGAAACTATAATTTTGGAAGAATTCCACAAGGGTTCACGGAGTTTGGGTGCGATAGCTCCAGTAAAAAGATTAATATCTACATCCAAAAATTTATTTAGAAAATCAGCATGCTGTTGAGCAAGAGGTTTTGTAGGAGCCATCAAAAGAATTTGACCACTCTCTAATCTTTCTAGGATTACTCTAAGAGCTACAACGGTTTTACCCATTCCAGTTGGCAAAATTACAAGTGTGGATTGTTCAAGACAGGCTTGTGAAATATTAGCCTGATATTGTCTATCTTCTAAGGGGCCATCTTTCAAGAATTTGTGATTAAAAACCTTCATTATTGGAGTTAAGCTTTTTTGGAAGCTTTCTTCGGTGCTTTTTTCCGTAGTGTTTCTATCAATTTACTTGCAGTCCCTTGACGACCTCCAGACAATTCACCATAGTTAGCAACATTTACTAAATTACAAGCTCCTGCTTCCTCAAGATCTGCTTTCTTAGCTAAATTTTTAATAAAATTAATTTGTTTAGGACTTGGTGGCTTAGGCACTGAATCTGTTTTATCTCTTAAAGCTCCAATCAATTGACTTGCGGTACCTGATTTTCCGCCAGATAATTCTTCAAATTTAGAAGCACCAACTAATTTACAAGCTGATTTTTCATCAAGTTCTAAGGATTCTGCCAAACTCTGAGCATAGGACAACTGTTTAACAGATGCAGGAAGTGGAATATCCTCTGTAGCATTTTTGAGAGTATCAATAACTTCCCCTATCCTTTCACCATTCATCTTTACTGGATCTTCATTATCTAATATTTTTTCTAATTCTGAATCTGAAACTAGGGTTGCCAATCTATGATAGTAATCTAACTGACGTTTAGTAGGTGTTTCTTTCTTTTTCTCTACTGCTTTATCATGAAGCTCCTTAAATGAAGTAACAAAACCATCCCATACTATTGCGCCATTTTGCTTTCCTGTTTCTATCTGGTCCAATTCAGATTCCATTGTTGAAGTGAATGAAGGTGAAAATAAACTAATTTTTTCTTCTTCAGAGTTATAGAAAGGTATTACTTCATCGCATAGCAAAATACCCTGGTCTGTTGGTTTTAGTCTTCCTTTGTTATCACTACAATATTTACGATCTAAAAGTTTCTTTATGGTTGCCGCATAAGTTGAAGGTCTTCCTATTCCTTCCGATTTCATTAAAGCTACCAAACCATGCTGAGTATATCTTGCAGGAGGTTTAGTTTTATCCTCAATTAGTTTAGGATTTTCATCACCTGCATCTAATTTAATGGATTTTTCCTCTAATATTTCAGGTTTAGGAGGTGAAATAGGAGGCGTTTTCTGTATTGCCTCAAAAGCAGATTCCCAACCGGGAGTGACTCTCCACTTTGTATCGCCATCTAAAGGTCTTTCAAAAGTTTCAAGATTCGCTATTAATTTCATACTTGTCCACTCAGAATCTATCATTTGACTCGCAATGAACCTGGACCAAATAAGGCGATAAAGACGCACTTGAGATTCATCTAAACCTCCTGGTAAATCAATAAGGGGATCAGTTGGACGTATTGCTTCATGAGCATCTTGAATACCTGATTTCGGTTTCCCACCAATAACTCCCTTGCCTAATAATTCTTCACCCCATTTCGATATTATTTTTTCGTGTGCCTTCTCGCGGGAAGATGCACTCGTTCGTGTTGAATCTGTTCTCATATAGGTTATGTGTCCAGCTTCATACAAACCTTGGGCAACTCTCATTGTATTGCTTGGCCTCCAACTATACTTACTACCTGCAGCTTGAAGTAAAGTATCGGTTGTAAAAGGTGGTTTCGGACGACGCTTGTAGGTATTGAGAGATACCTTCGAAATTATTATCTGTTTCTCAAAATTTAGACTATCAAATACTTTTTGTGCTAAATCAGTACTATTTGTTCTGTGTGTATCACTTTTTCCTTTCTCATCTTTCCAAACTAATGGATCGTCTCTATCATGGAAACGTACTCGGAAGTCTATTCCTGAAGCTATAGCTTGAACTGCCCAGTAAGGTGTTGCCACAAATTTTTGAATCTCTTTTTCCTTGTTGACTATAAACGCCAAAGCCGGTGTTTGAACACGACCCATTGAACTAAGGCTCCAAGACCTAGCAAATCGTGAAGCTCGATAACCTATCAAACGATCCATAAATCTTCTGACTTTGGCTGCATCGACAAGGTTCATATCTACTGAACCTGCTTCATCTAAAGCATCTCTAATCGCAGTCTTAGTAATTTCATTAAAAGTTATTCTTTTGATTTCTTTAAACTCAGAAAATAATTCACTAAGTCTCCAAGCTATGAATTCACCTTCTCTGTCAGGATCAGTAGCTATTAGTACTCTTTTAACTTTCTTACTACGAGCATCTGAAAGGATTTTTTTGACATTTTTTTCAGCTCTTTCAGTCCAGCTCCAAGGAGGATCAGGTAATGCTGACTCTGTATGCTTCCACAATGCTTTACTTCCATCTTTACCTTTATTTGGTAAATCTTGAACATGACCATTTGAAGCCCTAACTAGTATATTTTTACCCAAATATTTCTGGATTGTTTTGGCTTTGGCACCGGACTCGACTACTACTAAATCCATTATAGGACCGCCAGAAAGGGTGAATAAATATCTTTTTCTGATACGAAAAAGTAACGGGGCCCTAAGGGCCCCGAGATTATATGGAAAAATACTAAATGAATTATTTAAGTTTTAGAATGACATCTCAAACATTAAAAATAGAAATGGTGTAAGGTTCAATATGGTACTAGAAAAATTAAAGTCTGAAAATGTTAAAATTGCATTAGTTGGCGCATCAAACGATAAAGAGAAATTCGGAAATAAAATATATCTAGATTTGAAACTAAAGGGATATGATGTAATACCAATTAATCCTAAAGAAAAATTTATCGAAGGCGATGAAACTTACTCATCATTAAATAAAATGGAAAAATTACCAGACATTGTAAATTTCGTTGTGCCACCTAGTATTGCTATAATAGTCGCTAAAGAAGCCGTAGAATTAGGAATTAAGTATCTATGGTTTCAGCCAGGTTCTGAAAGTAACGAATTAGAAAATTGGCTAAAAAGTTCAAACGAAATAAATTACCTAATAAATTCTTGTATAATGGTAAAAGCCCTATAATCTAAGAAATTAAACTTTTAATTTCATTTAAGGCTTCTAAAATTTTATCTGGTGGACAAGCACCTTGTGCATACGATTCTTTACCTCCGCCACTGCCTCCAACTAAAGATAAGGCAGATTTGAGAAGCTTACCACAATTTTGATTAACTGAATTAGATTTTGCAAGAATTACCATACCTCTATCCTTTTGAAAACACCCGACTGCTACCAGTGCATTATCCTTAGAAGTAATTTGGCGAACAAAGTTTTGAACTTCTCCCATGTCAGTCTCACCCATATCTTGTGAATAAAATATTACATCATTTATTTTCTCACCTTCAAGTTCGGATGATTTGAATGTTGCCAACTCTTTTTCAAGAGATGAAACCCGGTTTCTAAGCTCCTTCCATTCTTTAACAAATTTTTGAGCAGCTAAAGGTGCCTGATCTACAGGAACTCCTAACTCTTCTGCAGTCTCTTCTAAGAGAGCTCTCTCTTTTTGAGATGCTTTGATTGCGTCTGGCCCTGCTGAGAATTCTATTCTTTCCACACCATCCTGTATCCGCTCGGTCCTCAAAACCTTGACGGCGACTACATGGGAAGTTGAAGAAACATGAGTACCTGCACAAGCTTGGGCATCAATTCCTGGTATTTCAACAACCCGAACATTACGATATTTAGGAGCTCCACCTTGATACAAAGTGTCTCCATATTTGCTATCAGCCTCTTCTCTACTATAAAAATCCGTACTTATTTGATAATCTTCAATAATTAGCTCATTAACATGCGCTTCTATCTTTTCAATTACTTCCAATGATATTCTTTTATGATGTGTGATGTCCAGTCTTGCTCTATCTGGATATTTTGAAGCTCCAGCCTGCCATACATGCGTTCCAAGAATTTTTCTGGCGGCAGCACCAATAAGATGAGTTGCAGTATGATGGCGACTCAAGCCAGATCTGTGAGAATCATCAACAACTCCAGATACTATCGTTCCAACTGGAGGTAATGGACCTTCTAAATTATGAACTACTACATCGCCTATTTTTTGGGCATCAATCATTTTGCTTTTCTCATTACTCCATTCTATGTGCCCTATATCGCTTAATTGACCTCCACCTTCTGGATAAAAAAGAGTGCTTTCTAAACAAATTTGATTGGAAGATGAATACAAAACCTTAGAAGTAAATGTACGTTTATCCATATCTTGATAGAAATCTAAATTAGTAGGTTCAATTTCTATAAAATCTAAATTCTTTTCTTTTTCCTTTGAATCGCCTTGATGCCTATCAGCCACCATTGCGAAAAAACCATCTGGAACTGTTATTGAATGTCCTTGATTTTCAGCAAATTCGCTTACAACTGAAGGTGGTAAGCCTTGTGAATCGTAAAGCTCTAATAATTTTTGCTGGTTAATACCGCCTGTATCTAAAGCTCGCTTAACGGCACGACGGCCTCGTTCTAATGTTTTATTAAAACGCACCATTTCTAAATCAATCATATCTAATATATGGGATTTATTAGCCTTAAGTTCAGGATATGTTTTAGAAAAATTATCTATATGATTAGAGACTAGCTCTGGCAATATTTCTGAAACTCCTAAATCTCTCAATAACAATACAGTCCTGCGAAGGACCATGCGGGCCAAATAACCTGCTTTAACATTACTAGGGACTATTCCGTCACCAAACATAAAAACTAGAGATCTACAGTGATCTACTATCGCAAATACTTTTTCTAATGGCTCAATTGTAGAAGTGAACTCAGAAAGTGATAAATTATGACCCAATACTTTCAATCTTTCCAGGACCATTTGTCTTAATTCAGTTAAATCTGAACCATAATCTATAGATAAAACACCACAAAGTTTTGCATTCTCAGTGATTAAAGAATTCGCATTTTCCAATGTTTTTTCAAGGTTCGCTCTCTTTGTCAAGTAAGATACAATTTCTGGAAAAACAGCTTCATAGATTGTAGAGGTTCCTTGTGAGGCCCAAACTAATCTTTCAAGGCCATAACCTGTATCAACTATGGACCTAGGCATTCTCCTAAATTTAATTCCTTTAAGCTCTATATCGCCTTCAGGATCTTCTTCCAGATCCATGAATACAAGAGTAGCTAATTCAAGACCACCGGCTAAAACTTCAAGCGCTTCACCTCCATTTCCACCACCAACCCATGGATTTTCCTTATACGTTATTTTGGAGCCTTCTAAACCAAGACTAGTATACAACTCATGACAAAGTTCAACTGTGCGATTTTGCCAGTATATCGTCTCTTCTTCATCATTAAATGCATGGTGAGCCATCATCTCAAATGTAGTTAAATGACGACCACTTCGTCCTACAGATTCTAAATCATTAAGCCTTATACATGGCTGAGAAATAGTTAAAGGATTTGCAGGAGGCTTTGAAGAACCACTAGTAACATGTGGCTGGAAAACTGCAATTGAAGCTATCGACAAATAAATGTCATTTCGCCAACGAGCAACGACTGAAGCCCTGTCGACTCTTTTATGGCTTTTTTTTTCAAAAAAAGATAAAAATGCTTCACGGGCTTCATCTAAATTCATTGGTTTAGAAAAAAGAGGTTTACCTATGAATGAATATTCGACACATGGAGCATCGCCACAAAGTTCAACCTCTGCAGTCGACCAAAAGAAACCGTTACACTTTGAACATTTCTGTCTAATGAAACCGGAGTCATGAAAGAAACTTAGTGAAAGACCGTCACTCACAAGATGGCATAGAGAGGGAACTTAAAAACTGCCGAAGGCATAACCATTAATGATGGTTTTACAAATGAGGAATATATATGGCATCAAATGAAACCCAAAAAACATATGTTTCTGCAGCCAAAATTTTACCTGAAATAACTACACAAGGAATATTTTTAGCTATTGTTTTAGGAATGTTATTAACTGCTGCAAACGTTTACTTGGGTCTTTATGTGGGAATGACTGTTAGTGCTTCAATACCTGCTGCTGTAATTTCAATGGCAGTTCTACGAAGTCTAGCTAAGGCAAATATATCTAAAGGAACGAATATTTTAGAAAATAATTGGGTCCAAACAGCTGTTTCTTCGGGGGAATCTTTAGCTGCAGGTGTGATTTTTACGTTACCTGCACTTTTAGTAATGAATCAGACTAGTAATGGCGAAGTTGGATGGGCGGAATTTCCCTATCTTGAAACTGTAGTCATAGCTTTAGTTGGAGGTACGATTGGAGTACTTTTTTCAATTAGTCTAAGAAGAATTTTTATAGTTAAAGAAGAATTACCTTATCCTGAAGGTGTAGCTTGTGCTGAAGTTTTAGTTGCTGGGGAAAAAGGTGGAGCTCAAGTAATGCCCATTTTTATTGGTATTACTTTTGGAGCGCTTTACAAATTATTTTCTTCATTAATGGTAACTGTAGATAATTCGGTTAAACAAGTTAGTATTGGTCTTTGGGAGCATGGTTGGCAAAGTTTTTACACATTAGGAGGAAAACTAAATGAGTCTGCAGCATATGCTAAAACTAAAACTACTTTCTATCTAGGTGCTGAATTGTCACCTGCTTTGCTTGGTGTTGGATATATCGTTGGTCCTGCAATCGCAAGTTTTGTTTTCTTTGGAGGGCTTTTAGGAGCTGTTGTAATAATGCCAATTGCTAGTGCATTGCTTAATCCTACTGATGCATTCATACAACAAATTACTACGGCAGCAATGAATGGTGATGTGATTAGTTATGGAGATTATGCCAATCATATAAATGGCAGAAGAAGAATGGTTGGCGTTGGAACTATGCTAGTTGGTGGACTATACACTCTAGTTATAATGCGTGAATCTTTAATGAAAGGTATTTCTGAAATGATTGAAGCTACTAAATCCACAGTATCTACAAAAAAAGGAATATTAAGAACAGATGAAGACTTACCTGCCCGATCAATAGCAATAGCTAGTGCAGCAATGTCAATTCCTATGTTTTTTATGGTGTGGATTGTTTCTGGGTTGTTATTACCTGCCATATTATCATTAATCATTATTTTTACGGCTGGATTTCTGTTTGCAGCCGTAGCAGGATACATGGCTGGAATAGTTGGTAGTAGCAACAATCCACTTTCAGGTGTTACAATAATTGTAGTAATTTTGACAGCCACAACTTTTGCACTGCTAAACAGCCTAGTTTATGGCGGAGAACATACTCAAGATTTACAAGTTGCTGTTATTGGAGTCGCAGCTTTTGTTGCTTGTGCGGGAGCAATATCTGGTGATAATTTACAAGATTTAAAAACAGGATATATATTAGGTGCAACTCCTTGGAGACAGCAAATAGGACAAATTGTTGGAGTAACTGCAGGCGCATTAGTAATTCCGCTAGTATTAAATCTATTATCTGATCAAATTATGAATGGCGATTTAGAGGCACCTCAAGCTTTTCTGATGGCTAGTATAACTAATGGAATTCTTGGCGGGGGAATGGATTGGTCTATGGTTTTCATGGGATCTGGAATTGCCTTTTGTCTTGTAGCTCTCAGACATCCTGAAAATTATATCAATATTCTTATCTGTGCATATTTTTTATTTCTAATTGGAGGCTTTTTAGAAGAAGCTATTCCTGCATTTCTGTTTTCTGGTAGTTTATTAATTGCAGCTACACAAGGTTGGATAAAAGAAAAAGGAGGCTTGAATATCTCTATAATGGCTGTAGCTGTAGGAATGTATCTAAGCTTAAAAATGACAATACCTATTTTTATTGGAGGCATGATAAAAATGTATATTGATGGTAAATTTGATGCACCACTAAAGAAAACAAGACCTGAATTATACAAAAAAGGAAAAGAAGAAATACTAGCTCAAGAAAAAGAAAAATTACATGGACCTGGTATTTTATTCGCTTCAGGTTTAATTGCTGGAGAGGCTATTATGGGAATTGGTCTGGCTGGAATGGCAGTTTCTGGAATATATCTAGGAATCACTGATAATCCTTCGATTTATCCTGGACTACTCGCTTTTATTTCTGGAGCGATGATTATGGGAGCGTTTAGTTTAAGACAAATGAAAAATGATGATTTTGGTAAAGTTGAAGAATGGAATTTTAATGAGGATGTACAAGAAGCTGAAATGATAGAAGAAATTCCAAAAAAGGAAACTAAAAAGAAACAATAAAAGGATTTAAACATTGGCTGAACGAAATTTTGTAATAATAGGTCATCGAGCTCACACTGTTGCAGATTGGAAATTAGATGATTTATGTGGAGGAGCTGGAAGACTTGATGTTCTTGTAAGATGTGTAACTGCTTCACTTTGGAAATCTCATGGAATAAGGAAAGAAACCGATGTCTGGTTGATTCTTAATGGACCACCAGAGGCACCAATAACTGTTCATTTTTGTGGTGAAAAAATACGTTATCTTAATCCTGATGAACGTTCGACTGCAGCTCTGATTAGAAATGGATTGATTAAGTATAAAAAACAAGTTGATGCAATGGAAACTAGTCCAGGAGTTACTATGGAAAGAATTGGTTTGGAAGATATTTTAGTGAGATTGCCCAATCCAGTACTTTTAAGTGAAAATGGAAATGATAAAATCAATAATTCAAGTACCTTTATTCTTGGAGATGATAAAGACCCTACTGAAAATGAAATGAAGTTATTAAAAGAATTACCAAAAATTAATTTAGGAAAAGAAAGTTTACTTAGTTCTGCATGTGTAACTTTAATACACCACCTTTTAGATAAATGATTAGATGAGCGAACATAGCCTATGGATGAGATGGAAAACGATACATCGTACTGCAAATCCTTTACCTGGAGCGCCTTTAGATATTGTTAGTAAATGGATGCTGATAACTAGGTCCTATGTATTTGAAATGAATATTTATGCAGGAATTGCAGGTATTCTTTTGGCATTGCAATTTGTTACAGAAATTACCTCTTCAATGTATTATGATGGAACTATAATTATTATTGGCCTAATATTAGCTCATGCTGCAAATAATATGATGAATGATTTCTTTGATACGTTACATGGAGTAGATACTGAAGGCTATCCAAGAACTGAATACGGACCACATGCTATAATCGATAAATTAATATCCACAAAAGGATTAATCTTAGCTATATTTTTTTGTAACTTTATAGACTTAATTATTGCCGTTTATTTTTATCAAAAAGTTGGTTTAGATATTTTATATTTTGTATTTGCAGGACTAGGAATTTCAATATTCTACGTTGCAAAACCAATCAGACTAAAAAATCTCGGCTTAGGTGAATTTGCTATTGGCGTAGTTTTTGGACCGCTAATGGTAGGTGGAACATTTATGGCATTGACAGGAGAACCTTTTGGATCTACTGCTTTGAATAATGCTCTTCTAGTTTCAATACCATTTGGATTAACATCGATGACTGTTGTAATGGGAAAACATATGGATAAACATAAAGCAGATACGGCTAAACCAGTATACACATTACCAGTCATAATTGGAATGGAAGGAGCTGCAAGAGTATCACAATTAGCAATAATCTCTTTTTTCATTTTTAGTCTTCTAAGTGTTATTGATGGGCATTATGCAATGATTGTCGTATTATTTGCCATACCTAGAGCAATATATGTAATGCAAAAACTCAATGATCCCATACCTGATACTCAAAAAGAAGCGTTCGATATTGCATTTGAAGCATTACCACCTCATCTAAAGGAAAACGTTATCGAACAAGACATGGAAGATATTTTCCCTGTTTGGCCGTTATGGTATGTCGCTTGGGCTTTCCATTTCGTAAAGATAGCTGGAGCTATGTTTGTACTAGGTTTGATAATAGACACACTAATTGTACTAGACCTAATACCACTCTAATACTTATCTACAAGGTTCTAACATATACCTAATATGGAAGCGATAATTCTTGTTGGAGGATTTGGGACAAGACTTAGACCACTGACTCATACTGTCCCAAAACCATTGCTCCCCTTGGCAAATATACCGATGGTAGAAAGAATGATTATAAATTTACCAGAAGTTTTTGATACGGCAATTTTAGCCGTTAATTATGGATTAAACGAAATGAAAACATATTTTGAAGAAAAGAATATAGAAAAAAAAGTAATTATTGTACCCGAAGAAAAACCCCTAGGTACTGGGGGGGCAATGAGAAACTGTATAGATTATATTACTGGAACTACTGCAGTTTTCAATGGTGATGTTGTCACTTCTGTAAATCTGAAAAAAATGTTAAAACAACACAAAAAAACTAAAGCAAAAGGGACACTGGCCTTATGGGAGGTTGAAGATCCAAGCCGATTCGGTGTTGTTGAATTAAAAAATGGAGAAATATTACAATTTCAAGAAAAACCTAAAAAAGGTAGCGAACTATCAAATTTAATAAATGCCGGAACTTATCTATTGGAACCTGAAATCTTAGAAATGATACCTCCAAATCAGAAAATTTCTATCGAGAGAGACATATATCCTAAAGTTGCTGGAAATGGATTGCATGGTTTTCCATTTGAAGGGTATTTTATTGACTCTGGAACACCTGAATCCTATCTTGAAGCAAATTTCAAAGCAATAGGAAATAATGGTACTGCGTCACACGCTGGTGCAAACATGCGAGGGAAATCAATTGTACATGAAAGTGCAAAATTAGAAGATTGCATCATTGGACCAAATGCCATAATCGGACCAAATGTTAAAATGAAAAAATGCGTAATTAGAAAATCGGTTATTCTTGCTAATGTTAACGGATATGGAGGAATCGTGGAAAACAGTATAATTGGACCAAATATTTCATTTAAAAATGATTTGAACCGAACTTTAATATCTCCTGAAGGTACAATCACTTTTTAGGATAATTATGACTCTTAAAATCATTCAGATTCCAGTCGGACCATTAGCAATGAATGCAACATTGGTAATGGATAAAGAAAGTAAAGAAACCATATTTTTTGATCCAGGAGATGAAATCGAACGAATTTTAGAGATTTCTAAAGCTGAAAATATGAACATTATTAGACTCATAGCAACGCACTGCCATGTAGACCATATTGCGGGAGCAAATATTGCAATGAAAAAATTAGGTTTACCTCTTGAAATATGCCCTCTAGGAAAAGAGATGCTCGGAAATGTGGGTCCAATTGCTGCCGCATTTGGATATACAACCTCTGAAATCAAAGAAGGAGGATATATTGATGAAGGCGATATTGTTAAAATTGGAAAAACTAAATTTGATATTTTGCATTGTCCTGGACATAGTCCGGATTCGCTTTGTTTTTACACTGAAGAAATATTAATAGGAGGAGATGTCATCTTTAAAGGTAGTTTAGGTAGAACTGATTTGCCAGGAGGAAATACTGAACAACTTATGAATTCTATTACTAGAAAAATATATTTATTACCTGATGAAACTACTATTTATCCAGGGCATGGACCTGAGACTATATTAGGAGTAGAAAAAGAACAGAATCCTTATCTTAATGGCACATTAAGACTAGCATAGAAATGTTTATATCGATTTAATAAATAAGGTATAATTAATGAGTTATGAGGAATATGATGAAAAAGTAAAAAAAATCTCGAACTCTATCAAACTAAATAATAAATTAATCACTACAAATAGAAAAGGACATAATTATAGAGATCTAAAATTTAAAAAAAAACAAACCCGAATTGACACGGGAGCTCTAACACAAATACTTTCAATAAAAGAGAATTATATTGATTGTGAATCTGCAGTAACTATAGGTAAAGTAAACCGAGCTACAATTCCAATAAAAAAAATAATTCCTTCATTACCAGAAGGCGATAATTTTACTGTTGGTGGGTGTCTTGCAGGATTAGCACTGGGATCAAATTCTTATATTAACGGGTTTTTTAATGATAATGTAATAGATTTTGATATAGTTCTAGGTAATGGTGATGTAATGAAAAATGTTTCAATATCAAATAATCCTGATCTATATTATGGTATAGGTGGAACTTATGGTACTATGGGTATTATTACAAGAGTGAAAACTAAATTAATTCCCTGTAAAAAATATGTTAGAATGGATTATCTAAATTACAACTCATTCGAAACTTTTTATGAAAATTTTAAACAACGAATTGATAATAAAGAGAATGATTTTATTGAAGCATTTGCAAATAAAAAGAATGATTATACTATTGTAGTGGCAAATTTTGTAGATAATATAAATGCCAATAATATTTCGATTATAAAAGACAAAGATATTTTGAAACAAAGACATATGTCTATTTATGCGAAAATTGCCAACAAAAAAAATAATACTTACTTACGAACATTAGATTATTTAGAAAGGTATAGCTATACTGCTTTTTGGGGTCATTATCTTTATACACCTTACAAAATTCGAGACTATATCTATGCTGGATTGATGTATTCACTTATGCCGAAGAAAATATTAGATTCATCACCAGGTAGTGGAAAATATAATATTTCGAAATATTTTCATGCTGCTAACCATATTGTTGGAGATTATATCAGAGATGAATATGTTCTTGCAACAGACTTAGGCGTTC
Source organism: Candidatus Poseidoniales archaeon (assembly GCA_045567955.1). GTDB lineage: Archaea > Thermoplasmatota > Poseidoniia > MGIII > CG-Epi1 > CG-Epi1. The sequence goes on from JBJLBX010000018.1 coordinate 35,690, forward strand.
CACTATCTAAATTAAAAAAAGCTATGGATTTAGCAGATGAACTAACAAACACATATCCTCGCTGGATATGCCCTATTAACGTAAATCATCATCCTGACAAAATATTTTGTACAAAGAAACCTGAACTCTGTCAAGATGACATTATATTTGATTTAGGAATTTATGGAATTAAAAATACAAAAATATCATCAAAAAAAATAAATAAAGCATTTGAAAAATTTTCTTTTGAAAATGGCGTATTCAAGGGATTCTTCTCCACTTGTTACTTTACCTTTGAGGATTTCTGGAATCAATTTGATAAAGAAAAATATGATAAAATAAGAAAGAAATATAATGCTGATGGAAATTTTATGGACATTTTTGATAAAATGAACTACAGAAACAAAATTAAGAAGAAAAATATCAGAAGTGAATTATTCCAATTCTTTGGAAAAAGATATTTAGAGCAAATCAACAATAATAAGGATACATTAATTAGGTGATAAAATGAAAGCATTGATAGTAGGGAATAGACCTTTAAGTAGCAAAGTTATAGAATTGGCAAAAGATAAATTAGTTGTAGCTGCAGATGCTGGAGCTGACCGATTATTAAAATACAATATAATGCCTGATGCAGTTATTGGAGATTTAGATTCAATATCTGATAAGACCTCAACGAAGCTTGAAGAATGGATTGTATCTAACAAAAATATACAAAAAACTGATTTAGAAAAAGCAGTGGAACATGCTTTCAAAAAAGGAGCAACGGAAATTCAAATTATAGGGTGGTCTGGAGGAAGAATAGATCACACCCTAGGTGCATTAGGATTGGCATTTGATTCAAGAATTAGTCTTATTGATGAACAATTTACTATAGAAGCTGTAAAAGATTTAAAAACTATTGAAGATAAAGAAAATACTATTTTTTCACTTATAGCCGTACCTGAAGCGCGTATCAGTGTTACTGGTGCAAGATGGAATCTTGAACATGAGAAACTGTCAATGGGAGGAAGGGGTATACATAATGAAATTGGTCCTTCTGGTAAAGTTAATATCAAATGTCATAGCGGTAAATTACTTTTAATTAAGGGTAATTTTGTTTTAGCTCACGATTGACTATTTTCTATTTCAGAAACTATAAAAGTCATTAACGCTGAACCAAAAAGTGCTGATAAAAATACTCCAAGATTAGCTAGGCCGGATTCATTGACCGGATTGGTCAAATAATCTATTCCAGTCTTTAAATCTGAAGTATAAATCCCATATATTACTACGGAAATTAATCCAAATATAGCACCTATCAAACCACCATTTGCTGTAACTCTATTTGATAAAGATAAGAAAATAGGAAGGACTGTGGCTGCAGCAAAAAGATCTGCAACCAAAAAAACCCTGAAAACACTTAAAGCATCTTCTGAATAGTACCATGCCAACAAAATTGCAATCGGAGCTGTAGCAATGACTGCATAACGGGCCTGTTGAATATCAAATTTAGAATCAGTTAAATCTCTAGAAATAACTGCAACAATGGCATTCTGAAGTGTATCTATACTGGAGCAAACTAAAGCAACTCCTAGAACTAATAACATAGCCAGTACAGGTTCAGGATAATTACTAATTAGTTCAAAAAAAGCTATAGAAGGATCATTGATAGCCCCTCTGCCAGCTGTAACAGTCCCTAAAAAACCAAATAATAAAACGGTTATAAAACACAACCCTGATGCTAAAAAAGCACCCTTCCGTAAAGCTTCATTATCTTCTGAAGCCCAAGTACGTTGCCAATTGCCTTGAGAAAACATTTCAGCTGCAGTAATAGCTAAAACAAGAGCAAAACCTGCTTCAAAGGTAGAATAATCCTCTATACTGCCTATACTCCACGAATCTTCTGGATTGTAGGCTTTTGCATCATCAAAAATATTGCCAATTCCTTCATTAATAATGAAGAGAAATACACAAATTACTAACCAAATTATGAATAAAGATTGTACTCGATCAGTCTTAATTGAAACTGGCAGACCTCCAATTACTGTGTAAAATGTTGTAACACAGGCAACACAAATTATGGGAATTAAAAAGTTAATTCCTGATAAAAATTCAACTGCACGGCCGATCGCAATATACTCTGCAAACATAAAAGTAAACATGTAAATTAAAGAAATTACACCAACATAGAATTGCATTGGACGGCCCTGTTTTTGACGAACAAAATCTGCAAGAGTTACTCCATCAGGAGTCAATTTACGAATTATAGGACCTAAATAAGCCAAAAAAATAAATGGAGTTGCTGAAGATAAAGCATACCCAAATACATCATAAAATCCTCCATAATAACCAACTTCAGAAGGACCAAAAAGAATCCATATTCCCATTCCAGAAGCAAATAAACTAAGTCCAATCATTATCCAATTTTGACTTCCTCGAGCAGATAAGAAGAAGTCAGTATCCAACTCTTTTTCTGAGGATTCTCTATAACCCAACCAGGCAAAAAAAGCCAATGAGCCAAAAAGCAAAATATAAGCAATGCTAAATGAAATCATGCCATGGATTCCATATATTCGCCTAAACTTTCAACTATTTTGCAAACCCTTTCATGATTTTTTCCAACAATATACAAAGAAGGCTCAAAACCATAACCTCCTTCATCTATCAAAGCTTCAATATTGATGGAACTCTTATTTACTGATAAACTTTCTCCATCTCGAACTAATTTAACTGAATCTATCTTTAACTTTTCTAAAATGTCTGAAATAATAGAATCCCATCTAAGATTTATTATTACTGAAGTATTTGAGTCAAATTTACGTAATTCTAATAATAAATTAGAAAGGTGTGAAGAACCTCCAAATCTCGCTGATGAAACTGGGCGTGCCTGACCTCCAATAGGTATTAACCGGCCTGGAAACGCAGCTATATCTGAAATTTCTATAGCTTCATTCGTTGCTATTGCAATGTTGACTCTTACTTGTGGAGAAAGCATAGGAATTACTTTAGCCAGCCTCTTACGCATATCCGTGATATTAACTAGGGTTCTTTCTCGATTGCCTTGAATAGGGAAATTTATGTTCAATTCGTGATTATCAACCTCTATTGTTAATTTCCAAGAAGAAGCGTCACCCTCCTTGAGAATCACAGCTAATGATTTAGCAGCTTCTTGTAAATTACTTTCTATTGGTTCTTTGTAACGTGTTGGTAAAGTGTGTAAATAATTACCAGCCATCACTTGACTAACTCCTAAGGCATTACCAAGACGCGCTTGTGTCCAACCATCTTCGGCAAGTATTCTACAAGATCGACCTCTCAACTCTTTAAACAAATTACTGGTTAATTCTACAGGCATCATATTAATCAATTATAAAATACAATAAGTCATTTATAAAAGTTATGTAAGCCTTTTAGCAAGGGGTCTAATGAACTCTGTTTAAAGAGGTTAAATTTGATGAAAAATACACCAGTATCAAAAAAAATCATAAGTGAAATATTTGATGAAACTGGATTTGATCAAAATAATCTATCTATACGTGAAACCAATCGCTTGGCTACAATCATAAGTAAAAAAGGAGATATTGATTTTATTAGAATGGAAATGGGAATTCCAAATATCCCACCTTCTGATATTGCTAAAGAAGCGGAAAAAGAAGCAATAGACAAAGGCATGCAAGGTTTCTATCCTCCATTTGACGGAATTCCAGAGTTGAAATCAGCAGGAAGTGAATTTGTCAAAGCATTTTTAGATATAACTGTAGAGGCTGAAAATATAATTCCAACTTGTGGATCATTACAAGGAGGATATATTTCTCAAGCCTTAGCTGGAAAAATGCACCCTGGAAAAGATACAATTTTATACTTAGATCCTACATTTCCTGTGACAAGATATCAAGCTAAATTCTTAGGCTTGAATAGTACTGGTATTGAACTTTATGACAATAGAGGTGAAAGACTAATTGAAGCTATTAATGGAAAAGTCAAAAATGGAAATATAGGAGGAATTTTATGGTCATCTCCAAACAATCCTAGTTGGTCATGCTTAACTGAAAATGAGCTAGAAGGGATTGCTAAAATTTGTGACAAAAATGACATCTTAGCAATTGAAGATTTAGCATATCTGGGAATGGACTTTAGAAAAGACTATTCGCAGCCTTATCAAAAACCGTACATACCTACAATTGGTAAATTTGGGATTAAATGGGTAACTTTAATTTCAGCTTCTAAAGCCTTTTCATTTCCAGGACCAAGATGTGGACTTGCCATTATTTCCCCAAAACTAAACAAAATGGAATTTGAAGGACTTGAAGACTTTTGTGGTCGTAAAAGATTTGGGCATGCTTTTGCTTTAGGAGGACTGTATGTTACTACATCTGGGACAAGCCATACTGCACAATTTGCTTTAGCTAAAATGTTGAAAGCATCGGCAGAAGGCAAATTTAATTTTATTAAGATAACTCGTGCATACGGAGAGAGAGCAAAACATGTCAGAAAACTTTTCCTAAAATATGGATTCAAACAAGTATACGAAAAAGATATGGATGAAATAGTAGGAGATGGATTCTATCTTACCATGTCTTATCCTAACTATGATGGAAATAACTTAATGTTAGAATTAATGAGATATGGTATATCAACAATTACTCTAAAATCAACCGGTTCAAATAGGCATGAAGGGTTACGTGTTTGTATCTCTTTTGTGGATTTGAAAGATATGCCACTTTTGGAAGAAAAATTGAAAAAATTTATGGAGAATAACACTTGAAAACAAACAATATCGATTTCGATAATTTAACTTTTACATTTACGAAAACTCGTTCAATGTATGTTGCAAAATGCAAGCAAGGAGATAACTGGAATTCTGGAGAGTTGATTCCATATGGGGATATTTCAATATCTCCAGCTTCAACGGTTCTGAATTATGGCCAAGGTTTATTTGAAGGAATGAAAGCCTACAAAACAGATAGTGGCCGAATTTTATTATTTAGACCCGAAAAAAATGCAGAAAGAGCTGCTAAAGGATGTACTCGATTATCTATGCCTGAAATTCCCAAAAATATTTTTTTGGAAGCTGTAAAAAGTGTCGTCCAAGACAATTCAGATTATATTCCACCTACTGAAAAAGGTGCATTATACATTAGGCCTATTATTTTTGGATCCGCTGAAGGGCTAGGTGTAGCGCCTTCTACAGAATACACTTTTATGGTCTATTGCTCACCTGTTGGACCTTATTTTAAAGGAGGATTAGCACCCATAAAACTAATCGTATCCACACAATATCACAGAGCACCTCTCAAAGGCACTGGCGGAGTAAAGGCAATTGGAAACTACGTTCCTGGAATGTTACCAAGTGGCGATGCCAAAAAGAAAGGTTTTGCTGAAATAATATATCTGGATGCTGCCGAGGAGAAATACGTAGAAGAAGTAGGAGCTGCAAATTTCTTTGCCATTATAAACGGGAAAATGATAACACCTAAATTAACCGGTTCAATACTCCCCGGGATAACTAGAGATTCAGTGATACATATAGCTAAAGAAAAATTAGGACTTGATGTAGAAGAAAGACGAATAAGTATTGATGAAGCTATGGCAGCTGAAGAAGTATTTTGTGCAGGCACTGCTGCAATAATATCACCAATAGGATCAATAAAATATAACAATAAAGAACATCTATTTTCAAATGGAGATGTAGGGCCAATTACAAGAGAACTATACGACATTTTAACAGGTATACAATATGGCAATGATAAGGACCCATTTGACTGGATAATAGAACTATAACGTGATTTATACCCCTAGACAATACTTTAGATAGCATGAAAACGCTCATATATGAATTATCTAGCAAAATCCAAACAAGAAAGGCTAAAATTGGTATAATCGGAATGGGCTATGTCGGAATACCCTTAGGATTAGAATTTGAAAAAGCTGGATTTACTATAATCGGATTTGATAAAGATAAAAAACGTGTTGATGATATTAACAATGGAAAACAAGTGATGAAGCATATCTCTTCTAATTTAATGTCTGAATTTATTAAATCTAATAGAGCAACTGCTACAACTGATTTTACTAAAATTCAAGAAGCTGACTGCCTGATTCTATGTGTCCCAACGCCTCTTGATGAACATGAACAACCTGATATGAGTTATGTTGAAAGTGCAACTAATGAAATCTCAAAGAATATCTCTAAAGGACAGTTGATTGTTCTGGAATCTACTACATATCCTGGAACTACTCGAGAGATTGTTATGCCATTATTAGAAAAATCTAATTTGAAGGCTGGAAAAGATTTCTTTTTAGCATATTCGCCGGAAAGAGAAGACCCAGGAAATAAAGAATTTAGTGTGTCAAAAATACCTAAAGTAATAGGAGGATATACTAATAATTGTTTACAAATGACCTGTGAACTTTATGATACAATTGTATCTGAAACCGTAAAAGTGAGCTCTATGGAAACTGCTGAATCTACAAAACTCATGGAAAATATATTCAGAGCAGTCAATATTGCAATGGTCAATGAATTAAAACTAGTTTTCGACAGAATGGGAGTAAATATTTGGGAAGTAATTGATGCTGCTAAAACAAAACCTTTCGGATTCATGCCATTTTATCCTGGACCTGGCATGGGAGGTCATTGTATACCCATTGATCCTTTTTATCTATCTTGGAAAGCTAAAGAATTCAATACCGAAGCGAAATTTATTGAACTAGCTGGTGAAATTAATCGGAAAATGACCGAGAATATAGCTCACAGAGTAGGTAAAGCCTTGAATGATGATAAAAAGAGTATTAGAGAAAGTAAGATACTTATAATTGGATTGGCATACAAAAAAGACATAGATGATATAAGAGAGTCTCCTGCGATTAAAATCATGGATTTATTGAAGTACAAAGGTGCAAAGATAGACTACCATGATCCCTTCGTAAATGAATTTAGAGACTTGCGAAGTATCGATCTAACTACAAAAAATATTCAGAAATATGACTCATTAATAATTACTACAGATCATAGTGAAATAGACTATGAAATGATTGGAAAACATGCCTCATTAGTGGTAGACACAAGAAATATCATGTCATCTGTTAAAAAACCAAAATCTAGAATTGTAATGGCCTGAGAATGAATAGGCATCAAATTATACGAGATAAAATCATAAAAAAATATAGTATTTTAGTAGATGATGAAAAAAAATTTGCGAAGTCTATTAACTTACCTTTGAAACAATCTTTCAGAGTTAATACATTAAAAGAAGAAAAAGAACGTGTTTTAAATAAACTGAAAGAGTATGATCCTAAAATAAAAACCACTGAGTGGAATGATAATGCTCATGTCTCTGAATTAGATAATTTGGGAAGTAGCCTAGAACATTTTGTCGGCCACATCTATATCCAAGAACTAACTTCAATGATTCCTCCATTAGTAGTCAAAGATTTAATCAAAAATGCTAGTATCATCGATTGTTGTGCAGCACCGGGTTCTAAGACAACACAAATGGCTGCAATGATGGAAAATAAAGGACATATAATTGCAAATGATGCCAGACATGCTCGATTGAAATCACTTAGAGGGAACTTAGATCGGCTTGGAGTTACAAATACTTCAGTAACATTAAGAGATTTTAAATCATTTCCAAATACAAAAGCAGATTTATATTTTGTTGATGCGCCATGTAGTTCTGAAGGGACTATTCGCAAAAAAAAAAGTGTAGCCCGGACTTGGAGAGAAAAAGATTACCTCCGATTTAATAAACTTCAAAAAGGATTATTGGGAAAAGCATGTGAAATGGCGCCTTCAGGAAGTGCGGTTGTGTATTCTACCTGTACTTTTTCACCAGATGAAAATGAAAAAGTAGTAAGTGATATATTAGACAAATATAATATGAAAATGAAAAAAATAGATATAAAAAAACTGAAAAGTGAGTCTGGAATTACTAAATGGAATAATGAAAAATATAACTCTGAAGTCGAAAAATGCATGAGAGTGTGGCCTCACCATAATGATACTGATGCTTTTTTCATAGCGAGAATGGAAAAATGTTAAAACCTCTAGTAAAAGAAAAGAAAGAGCTAATTCAAGAGTATTGCGTTGAACGGTTTGGTATGGACTCTGAGATTTGGAATAATTACGAATGGTATTCAGGATCTAAAAATAAAATATACCTCGCAAATACTTTAGATATTGAAAGAATAATTCCTGAAAGTAAAGGCATTTGTATTTTCAGACTTGATAAAAGTCCAAAACCAACAACTAATTTCCTCCAGTTATTTGGAAAATATATATCAAAAAATTATATTGAAATTAATAATAAAAATACTATCAAATATTGTAAAGGAGATGATTTAATCTTAGAAAGTAATAAGGCAATCGTCCCGGGGTTTGTTCTAATAACTAATAATAAAAGATTTTTAGGATGCGGACATTGGAATGGTAAATTGCTTAAGAATCAACTTCCAAAATCTAAATTTTGTAATATAAATTTTCTTTAAGAACAGGCATACTGCTTAATTATTGGCTTTTATACGGTTAAACATGGGTCAAATGACCTTCGATTTCGAAGCTGATGATAATACTCCTGTAGAACCTCAGAAAGAGGTTGAAAAAATAGAAGATAATGATAAAAAAGAAATCACGGAAAAAACGACACCTGAAAAAGAAAAGAAAGATAATACCGATAAGAAAGATATAAATGTGAAAACTAAGAAAGAAAAAAAAGAACGTAAAAAAAAGGGTCAACCCAAAACTAAGGCCCACCAACTTGCAAAAGAACAAAGAGATATTCCCGTTTCAGAATTCTTTGAACAAAACAGACATATTTTAGGATTTGACAATCCTACGCATTCATTAATTACTGCTGTTAAAGAAGGTGTAGACAATAGTTTGGATGCATGTGAACAAGCTGGTTTTCTACCTGAATTAAAAATAGAAATTGGTAATTTGGGAAAGGATGAATTGAGTATTGCTATTGAGGATAATGGACCTGGAATTGTTGAAGAAAATGTGCCAAATGTTTTTGGAAGACTTTTGTACGGTTCTCGGTTTGGAAGTGGAAAACAATCTCGTGGACAACAAGGCATTGGAATCTCAGCAGCTATAATGTATGGCCAATTAACAACAGGTCGATCTGCAATTATCAGTACAAGAATATCTAAAGAGCATTTAGCAAATCGAATAACTATGAAGCTTGATACAAGAAATAATCGAGGCAATATTGAGCGAACTGAAGATTTTGTTTGGAAAAATGATACAGAAGAACCTGATGAAGACGGAATTTATCCTGAAAAATATCATGGAACTAGAGTAGAATTTGCAATAAAGGGAAGATATCGTGAAGCTAGACCTTCTGTTTTAGAATATATCAAATCTACGGCTATTGTCAATCCACATGCTAAAATAATTTTTAAAAATCCAGATGGAAAAAATTTCTTATTTGATAGAGGAAGTCATGAACTTCCAAAATTACCAACGGAGGGAGTCAAACCTCATCCACATGGCGTTGAATTAGGGCAGTTGATGCGTATGGCACACCATAGCTCAGAGCATCAAATGGGGAATTTTCTCCGCAAAGATTTCTCATCAATGGGAGCTAAGAGTATACAAGATGTTTTGAGAAAAGCAAGATTAACTAAAGTAGTCAGACCTCAAGATACAACGCGTGTTGAAGCTAAAAAGTTAATAGAAGCATTCAAAACTACATCGATAAGAACTCCTACAAGTGGAGTATTGGTACCTATCGGACCTAAATTAATAAAACTAGGATTAAAACAAGTTTTAGAAAAATATAGACCTGATTTTTACACATTACCTATTAGCAGAACTCCATCTGTTTTTTCAGGCACTCCTTTTTTAGTTGAAGTTGGAATGGTTTATGGAGGGAACTTACCAAAAGATCAACCTGTACAAGTTCTAAGATTTGCAAATAGAGTTCCTTTGCTTTATCAGGCAGGAGGTTGCGCTATTACTAAAGCTATTCAGAGTATTAATTGGAGACTTTACGGACTTGACCAAAAAGGTGGAAAAGGCACTCCAAGTGGTCCTGCTATTATACTCGTTCATGTGGCTTCAACAAATATACCCTTCACATCTGAAGCAAAAGAAGCAATTGCAGACATAAAAGAAATTAAAAAAGAAATTAAACTAGCGTTACGAAATAATGCTAAAACACTTTCAAAGCACCTTAAGAAACAAAAGAAACGAGCTAAAGTTAGTGAAAAATTTGATTTAGTCCAAAAAGTTTTACCAGCTATTGCTGAAAAAACATCAAGTGTTGTAGGCAAGCCGGTGCCTAATCTAGACAAAATAGTAGCAGCCATAATGGATGTTGTTTGGATTGAAGAAAAAATAGAATTTGAGAATGAACAAATTGAAATCGAAATTGAAATCATTAATTATCGTTTAAGATCTGCTAATTTCAAATTAAGAGTTGAAGTTCCAGGTCATGAAATTACTGAAGCTGTACCGAGGCCTGGGAAAAGAGAAGGAAACCATGTTATTTGGTCAGTAGGTTTACCGACTACTGAATCTGCAAAATATAAATTTCTAGTACCGCAAGGAAATAGAAGTAGTTTTGAAGGGTTAGAAATATGGGTAGAAGGCATTGATTCCACAAACATTATTGGAGCTGAAAAATGGACCGGAGTTATTGACCCTGGAATAAATGAAGCTATAGAAGCTGAAAAACAGGGACTTGTATAAATATGAAATTGCCAGATGGCATTCGGAAAAAAAGATCGTTCTTAGAAATTAAAGAAAGAAATAATTGGATTTCTTGGAATCCTTACCATTCGAAATTATCTGCATATTTGTTAGCTAAAGGGAAATATTGGCCATTTACCAAAAAAAGTATTGTTTTATACCTTGGAGCTGCTGAAGGAAATACAATACGCTTTCTTAGTAATATTTGTTCTGAAGGTCGATTAATTGGTGTAGATATTTCACCAACTTCAATGGCTGAATTACTTCTATTAGCTGAAGAAAAAAACAATATTATCCCATTTCTAGGAGATGCACATTTCCCAAAACATTACCATCCACATACTAATTCTCCAAATATAATATATCAAGATATTGCACAGGGTGATCAATTAGATATTTTTACAAGAAATTATGATTATTTTAAACCTAAATGTGGATTTCTTATGCTTAAGTCAAAATCAATCAAAGGTGATGATAATTATATTATTAAGCAATACAATGATAATTTGAAATCAAAATTTGATATTGTAGAATGTATTAATATTTCAAAATGGGCTAAGGGCCATAGAGCCTATTATGTCCAATAATGGAGCCATCGGTGGGAATCGAACCCACGACCTGCGCCTTACCAAGGCACCGCTATACCCCTTAGCCACGATGGCTCAAAAATGCGACTGAAGGGGGCTAAAAAGAGTTTAGCACATTTGTAGTGTTCTACCCATAACCTATTACACCCTACGCTATTCTGTAGCAGACGGTTAATCAAAAAACATGGTAACATACATATCTAATAGAAAAACCAAAGAAGAAGTTCTAGATGATTTTGAACCTTTAATCAGTACTTGGTTTAATAATAAATTTGATGATTTGACGCCACCACAAGCAATGGCTGTGCCATTAATAGATAATAATGAAAATGTTCTTGTTTCGAGTCCAACTGGAACTGGTAAAACCTTAACTGCATTTTTAAGTATTCTAAATAATTTTCTTAAAATTCATCGTGAAGGTAATTTTGAAGACGGCGTTCATGCCATTTATATTTCACCACTGAAAGCTCTAGCAAATGATATTGATAGAAATTTAAAACAGCCGCTGGATGAAATGATGGTACTGGCTGAAGAACTAAACATAGACGTTCCTGAAATTAAAGTAGCAGTTCGATCTGGTGATACCTCGCTTAAGGAAAGAGCAAGAATGGTTAGGAAACCTCCTCATATCTTAATTACTACTCCTGAGAGTTTGGGATTATTATTATCTTCTAAAAAATTTAGAGATCATTTTAGAAAAACAAGATATATTATCCTCGATGAGATACATGACTTAGCAAATAATAAAAGAGGAACTCATCTATCTCTTTCTGTTGAAAGGTTGGCTCAAATTATAGATCATGAGCCTGTAAGAATCGGTTTATCTGCAACACAAGCTCCAATTGAAGATATTGCTGGGTTTCTGGGAGGATATAGTAAAGGTAAACCAAGACATGTAAATATTGTAGATGTTAAAGAAAGAAAACATCTAGACTTGAAGGTTCTTTGTCCTGTTGATGATCTTACTTTGCATTCTACTGAAGTTATTAATTCAAAAATGTATGATTTGCTTGTTGATTTAATTCAGGATCACCGTACTACCTTAATTTTTACAAATACAAGGGCTGGAACTGAATCTATTTCTTTACAACTTAAAGAAAGAGGTATTGAAAAATTAGCTGCACATCACGGCTCTCTATCAAAAGAAATGAGATTTGATGTAGAGAAAAAATTAAAAAAAGGAGAAATGGATGTCGTAATTTCTTCAACAAGTCTTGAACTAGGAATAGACATTGGGTATGTTGACTTAGTTGTTCAAATTGGTTCACCTAAATCTATTGCAAAAGGATTGCAACGCATAGGAAGAGCAGGGCATGCTTTGAGAGCCATATCAAAAGGTAGACTTGTTGTCTTTGATTCTGATGACTTAATTGAATGTGCGGTTTTAGTTAAATCTGCATATGAAGGTGAAATTGATCGTGTTTCAATACCTGAAAAAGCTACCGATGTTTTAGCTCAATCCATAATTGGAATGTCGTTAGATAGAACATGGAATGTTGAAGAAATGTATCGTCTTGTAATTTCAGCATATCCTTATCGGGACTTATCTAAAAACGAATTTTTAGAAATATTAGATTTCTTGGGAGGAGATGCACTTGAAAAACATGGTGTTTATCCTAAAATATGGTATGATAAAACTGGCGATGAAATTGGGATAAAAAGAGGTTCAAGACAAATTTATAACATGAATATTGGCACTATTCCACAAGAAATAAACTATGCAGTAGTTCTTGAAGGGAGGGGTGCTCAGCTAGGGAATTTATCGGAAAAATTTGTTGAAAACTTAAGTAAAAATGACATCTTTGTTCTTGGTGGAAGGACCTACCAATTTTTGGAATCGAATCGCTCAACAGTTGTTGTAAAAGATGGTCTTGGAAGAAAACCTACAGTACCTTCTTGGTCTGGTGAAATGCTGCCGCGATCTTTTGATTTGTCTGAAGCTGTTGGAAGATTTAGAGGAGAAGTTGAAGAAAAATTAAAGCTAACTGAAGATGAGATTTATAATTGGCTTGGAGATGAATATAAATTGGACAAAGGTGCTGCTAGAACCATTATTTCTCATTTGGATGAACAAAAGAAAATCTGTGGATTTATACCTTCTGATAAACGTCTTATGGTTGAGGGATATGTGGATAATAGAGGAAGAAGTGGAGCCATATTCCATTTCCCCTTTGGTAGAAGAGTTAATGATGCCTTAGCAAGAGCATTTGCATTTCAACTTGGTAAAGAAATTGGAGGAAGTGTTCGAATTTCATTGAGTGATGATGCATTTTTACTAACATTCCCCACTAGGTTAGCGATTGAAGGGCTTGCTGACAGATTGATGCCAAAAAATTTGGAGCCATTGCTACGGAAATCTATTACTAATACTGAGATTTTTGCACAAAGATTCAGACATTGTGCTAATCGTTCATTTATGGTTTTACGTAATTATAAAGGTAGAGAGATATCATTACCAAGACAACAATTAAGAACTGCCCAAGTTTTAGAAGCTATTAACGAAGTAGGTACTTTCCCTATGTTAGAAGAAGCATATCGTGAGGTTTTACATGACGCTTTTGATTTGAAAAATGCTCAAGTTATAATAGACGACATAGGAAATAAAAAAAGAAAAATAGACTACAGAACTTATTCACCTGTTCCTTCACCATTATCTCATAGTCTGATTCTATCTGGGCTTAGCGATATTGTTCTAATGGAAGATCGATCTGCTCTATTAAGAGAATTACATTCTCAAGTATTAGGAAGAGTTCTAGAAGAAGGAGGTGGAGATAAACCTAGATTTGAGAAAGACTTAATAGAAGGATACTTCAATGAAAAAAGACCAATTATTGGAAGTAATGAAGGTATAATTCAAGCAATAAATCAAATCGGTGGTATTTACTTACTAAGCGATCAAGAAAAATCAATCTATCGTATGTCTGATATGCCTATTGCCGAAATACAAGAACTATGTAACTATATGATTGAAGAAAACATTGTAGAATCAGTATGGAATGGAAATAAAGATTCATTATTTGTTGTACCTGCATTAGTTCCATATTATAAGGCAATTTATGGTATTGATGAAAAATTATCAAAAGAAGCTAAGAAAGTATATGATAAGTTGAAAAAAGTAAAAGATGTTAAATCCAAAAAGATTTGTGAAGAATTAGAGAAAAACTACTTAGTGTGTAAAACTCCAAATGGCATTCAGAGAAGAGATATCGCTACTACTATTTCTTACGAAAAAGCATTGGATTGGATGATTACAAAACATCTAGGTTTTGTAGGTCCTAGATCTAAAGAGGATATTGCTTTGGAACTTAAATTATCTGAAGACATTGTCAATCAAACCTTATATGAACTTGAAGAACAAGGTGTAATTCAAGGCGGTAATTTTATTCTAGGCCGAAGTGCCCCTCAATATCTTTTAGCTGAAGATATAATCTATTTAGAAGCTCAAGCTTTAGGTGATATAGATGTAGTTTCAGAAAAAATATTAAGAGAATATATCGATCAAAAACTCTTCCGAAAATTTTCAAGTCTCCAAACTTTATTTGATCAACATAATGATGTTGCATCACCTAGAACTGTTTATCATAGATTAGAAAATCCAGATCTAGAAGAATGGTGGGAGTGGAGAGACTCAGATGCCATACTCCAAGGAAGATTCTCAGCCGGGAAACTGAGATATGTACCTGCCAATAAAGTTGGAATGTATCAGGCTTTATTCCGAAGAGAGCCTGATGGAAAAATACAAAATTTAATCGTAGATATGTTAAAGAGAAGTCCACCTCTTTCCAAAAGTGAAATATCAAAAGAACTAGAAATAAAAACCGAATTAGTAGATGGTGCCCTAAGAGCTTTAGAAGAGAAGCTTATGATTCATCGTTATAATAGACATAGAAATCCTTGGACTACTCACAATCGTTATCGTCTTCTTAATGAATATGAATCTCCAGAAAAACCAGAACGAAAGTTGATGATGGATCAACTACGAAGTTGTGGACCTTTAACTTTTGCTGAATTAAGAAGAGAATGTGGGCTCCCACTAAATATAACTCGAAATGTTTTGAATTCTTTACAAGAAGATGATTTGATAGCAAAAATAGTTGTTGTTGGAGCTACTCGCCTTTTTACCTATTGTCTTAAAGAAGAAATCGAACCAATTAAAAATACAGTGGAAAAAAGAAAAGTTAGAGTAACATCTTGGAGAGATCCTATTCTAACTCATATTAGAAGAGAAATGTATTCTTCATATGGAGAAGCGTGGACAAATCCAATTGTTCGTGGAGGTATGGTTTCAGGATATATGGAATCTTGGGCAATGTCTGGATTATTAGATGTTAGAGAAATAATCCTTGATAATAATACTCCAATTGGTGATTTTTTAGATAGTTTAGATGAATTCGCAACTTACCAAGAAAATTTCCATAGTAATATTATAAGAGTAAAAGCTTTTGCAAGCACAAAAGTTGAAGATTTAGATGATAAAATTATAAAACAATTTGAAGAAAAAGGATACCAAAGAATCCGAAATTGGTTAGTTAAAGGTCCTGTAATAAATAGAACATATCAAGAAAGAGAAATCTATGGATATCTATTGTGGAGGCAAAGCATACATCCTGAAAAAAGATACAAGAATGCCTCAATTGCATTCCGTGAAATGGGTGGAGTAAGATCGGAATATGAGCTATCTTTAAGAATTCAAGGACGTTTCTTTCATCCAAGAGACTATGGGAATGAGATGGAATTGGTTCAAGGCGTTATGATTCCAGGGTATTCAACTTATTGTAATGTTAGAGATGCAATTATCTATAGAGATGCGCGAAATATGCCACCTGAACCTGATGATAGAAGACTATTGGCCCTAGCAATTGATTCAAAAGGATTACCAAGAGAAGAACTTTATCGTAGAAGTGGTATGGATCCTGACTCTTTCAAACTATCTTTAGCCAGACTTTATCAATCTTTAAATTTAGTTAGAACAGCAAGAGGAAACTATCGAACTTTACCAGTAAATAGAATATATGAACCAGAAGAAGCAAAGTTCAATGTTGTAAAAAGACTAATAATGTCATTTGGTATTGTTTCTGCAGAAGGGCTTGGAATGCTTCTAAAAGGTGAAATACCAATGGCCGAACTCAGAAGTATCCTACTAAGATTAGAAGATGAAGATATTCTGGTTAAAGGATTTTTAAAAGAAGATAGTGAAACGCTATATTGGATTATAAAGGATGATATTGAACATGTTAAAGGCCACTTATTTCAAGGAAGTTTTGTTCTAAATCAGGGCGATAGATTAGCTCATTATCTTAGTGAAGATGTTAAACAAAAATTTGGATTAGGTGCATGTAATGTTATTTTTAGTTCAACAAGAATGACTGGGGCATTTAAGATGTCTAAAAGAGGTAAGGATGTTACTATAATTGAATTTAAGGGAACCAATCATGAAAGACATGTTATCGAGGCATGGTGTAGACAATGGAGACTAAATCTTGAATGGGAACTAAAAACTGATGAAAAAATTGAGGTCTAACTAAATTCTCTATAAACCTTATCAGGTATTACAGAATGAATTCTATCAGCTTGCTTATCACTTATGATTTCTTCATCTAATGCTTTAAAAGTTTTACGAGGAACCGATTTGGGACCCATTACTGCACCAGGTCTATTAGGGTCATCTAAATAATCTGTTTCTAACATAAAATCAGAATCTCGGACTGATGCATAACGTATGTTGGTTAAAGAAGAAGTCAGAGAAACTACTAAGCCATTGGGTTCCTCAATCGAGCCTGGACCGCCATAATGTTTTACTAAACGGTCTTTAGGAAAATTAGCTTTAGATGCAATAAATGCTAAATCAGCCATAACGTCAGGAGTGCCAGTCTCAGTGTGAAGTACAACTGAAGCATCTACTTCTTTCGCTCGAGATAATGATTCTGATAATACTTTGTTGGATAATTCCCAAATTTCAGATTCAACACTAAAGTGAGGACGGCCAAGCTCACCTAAACCTACTATTTCATTTTCACTAACTAAATTTGTGCAGTGATTTACAGCTTCAAGATATAATTCTGAGGCTTCTAAAATAGATTTAGAATCTAATAATTTAACTAGAGTTATTGGATGTGGTGCTGCAACAACGGCAACTTTAGCGCCTACTTGACGAGCTTTGGAGGCGAGAGTTAGAGTCGTGTTGACTTGCGTTTTAAATTCTTCGAGTTTATTCCATTTATTATATGGCTTATGAACTAAAACCAATCTTGTCCCACCTGCATTTAAAAAATCTTTAACGGCCAATTCTTTTCTACCCTCTGGATCTAAATGAAAATGGTTGTCTGTAATCTCCACAAATAAGTAATTAGATGACTGCGTATAGGCTTTACTCATTTAGCAGCATAATTTTTATATCAAGTGGTTGTTAGAATAATAATAGTATGACCTCTCTAAGAACCTTCATGTTTTTGGCTGTGATAATTAGCCTTAGCTTTGCTATAAGCTCAGCAAGTGCTGAGGATGAATACGAATTTAGATTTGATGATCCTGTCAATGGAGAAGGAAATGTAGACCCTGAGGCTACAATTTACTTAAAAGTAGAAATTGAAAATTATCTAGATATTATGCATGAATTTGAATTACATATAACTAATTCTAATGATTTAGAGAGCTCTGGGATAGAAACTTGGTGGAGTAATGATGGACAAGATAATGTTTCTTCAGCTAAATCTACCTACTTATCTTCTGTTGAAGTTCCTGATTCTTCTGTAAGAGAAGGCATAACTATTACTGTAAGTGCAACCAGTAATGCGCTCTATGGAACCTATGATATTGAATTGAGATGTCGAGATAAAGATAATAGCGATCCAGAAGGGACTAAACAATTACAGACGTTATCTGTAAGTGTTAATCAAAAGGCTGGAGTCTCTTTAGAGATAGCTGAAGAGGGATCCACGGAAGGTTCAATAGATATAGACAGTGAAACTACATATCTTATTAAAGTTAATAATGATGGGAATAAAGAAGATACCATTAGTCTTTCATTTTCTTCAAATGATTGGGACGCTGATTTTGATACTAATTCAGTCACAATTCAACCATTCTCAAGCCAAAATGTAATTTTAACTATTGAAACCGATGATGATGTTGAATATGGCGAAAATGACGAGATAACTCTGATGGGAACTTCTGGGAATTCAGGAGATAAAAAAGGTACTTTAGATTTAACTACATATGTTAGAGTATTATATGGTTTAGACATCACTGCCACAACAGTTACCAAATCTGGAGAACCCGGAGATCAATTGATATTTAACTTTCAAGTAATGAATAAATGGTCTGAAAGTGTAGATTTTGAAATAACAAAAAAAGATTGGTACAGAGGAACTATTGACAATAAACCAGACTCTGGATGGGGACATAATGATGGAACTGGAACACTAGATGCCTTTGAAGAAATAACAACATCCAGTTCTAATAGCCTAAAAATTTCCATATCTTCTAGTGCCGATGCAGGAGAAGTTGTAACTATTATTGTAATTGCTAAAGTTTCTACAGATAATGATCTTATTGGAGCAATCGAAACTGAAATACAAGTACGTGTTGAAGGAAATTATGAAGTTCAGCTATCATTGCCTCAAAGTGACAAAATATATTTAGATGCAGGGAAATCAATAAGTACCTCAAAATATATAAAAGTTAAAAATTTTGCTAAAGTCAGCGATTTAATTACTATAACTACCGATTGGGAAATTGGAGGCAATGATTGGACGAAAACTCACGATTCTACTATTGTAATTGCTGCAAGTAGTGAAAAAGAAATTGAAATATTTGTAAAAGCTCCAACCGATGTTGAGGACGGAAATCAAGCTATCCTAAAAATTAGAGTTACTTCTGGTGGAGATGATACACAATATGATGAGAGAAGTATAACTTTTTCTGTTAATTCTGTAGCTTCTACAGCCGGACCTGAAACTGAAAAATTAGATGAAGAAGGGAATTTACCCATTGATCCTATTTGGCTAGTTTCAATTGTTCTTATAATTGGTTTAGGAAGTGCTGCTGTCTTTGGTCTTCAACAAAGATCAAAAGGCGCTTTTGGAGGGTCTGAAGAAAATACTAATGATTTTAGTGATGAATGGGCTGGCATGGAAGGTACTGCCGGAACACCACCTCCTCAGTCACCTATGGCTCCTCCGCAACCTGCTGCACCTCCTCCTGCTGCTCCTCCTGTAGCTCCACCACAACCTGCTGCCCCTCCTGCAGCTCCACCACAACCTGCTGGAGCTCCGCCAAGCACAGCTGCAATTCCGCAGCCTGCCGCTCCACCTCCACAAGCACCTCCGCAACCTGCCGCTCCTCCTGTAGCACCCCCTCCTGCTGCACCTACTATTTTGACAGTCACAGTACCTGAAGGCGTAATGGCTGGACAACAAATACAGATTAAAGCACCTACTGGACAACTAGTGAACGTAAAGGTTCCTGAAGGGTGTGGGCCTGGTTCCCAATTCAAAATACAAATTTAAGCAGGCGTGGTCTAGTCTGGTATGACTAGGGGTTTCCAACCCCTCAACCTGGGTTCAAATCCCGGCGCCTGCACCAAATTTATGGTAAAAGAATTTATAACAGCACATATAATTTAGGGTATATGAAATATTTATCTGTCTGGATTATTGGCATACTCATCTTTTCAGGGTGCTTAGATTTTCTCGATGAAGATAACGAGAATGGAGCGCCAGTAGCTGTAATCAAAATTGAAGGTGATTCGCCTTTTGAACCAGATACTGACATTATTTTTTCAGGTAAAGGAAGTAATGACCCTGACAATGATATTTTAGAATACTATTGGGATTTTGATAATAGTGATGGAAATGATGAAAACAAAATAGGTAGCATCAGCGAATTTGGGAAAATTATTCATTATTATTCTATTGAAAAAACATATACTGTAACATTGACAGTTAGTGATGGTGACAAGACAGCCTCAACAACGGTAAATATTAAGATTGAAAGAAGTTCAAGCGATATTAGAGCTATTGTTAATACAGATGATGAAACTGAAGCTGTGATGGATGGGGAAGAACAAATAACCTATACATTCTCAGCTGCAGAATCTGAATCTGAAAGTGATATTATAAAATATGAATGGGATTTTTCCTATGAATCTTCAGATGGTTTCACTGTGGATGAAGAATCTTCTGAACCAGAAATTAATAAGAAATTTGATTCTGGATTATATATGGTTAAAGTCAGAATTACAAACGAGGTAGGTGAAAGTGATGAATCTAGTTATTCGGATGACGTTGAATTAAAGATAAATTTTGATTACGAAACTACCAGAACTATAGATTCTGGACAACAAGAACATATTGTTCAACTTTATGGATTGCCTGCAAGATATATCAGGGCAACATTAGAGTATGAAAGTAATTCAGTCCATACAAAAGATTTAGATTTATATTTGTATAATACTACACAAGATAGAAATCCTGATGATAGTGATGATGAACATGTAGACAGCAATACTACACATAATAATGATGATATTGAGCAAATAAATATTATTGAATTAGATTATTACAATAATACTGATCGTTCGTGGTTTGATGAATCACATGAGCTAGGAGATTGGACTATTGTCGTAGATCATGAAAGAACTGGTTCTTCTGAATATACTCTTAGAATTGAAGTTATTTATTGGGAATAATTGATTCAAAGTGTTTGAAATTATTAAACCATGCCTGAATTGTAAATCTTTCGTTCTTAAGCCTAAAAAAGAAATTAGACTAAACTTAGAAGAGATTATTGAAATCATTAAAAAAAGGGAATTTGTTGTAAAAGCATACACTGGTTCTTTATTATCTATATTCAAAAAATGTAAAATAAATATTTATAGTTCGGGGAAAATTGTTGTGATTACAAAAGATAAGGAGATAATTAACGATATCAAAAAAGAATTAAGTAGTATTTTATATCCTTACATCCAATCAGATTAAACACTAAGTGGTGAAAATTGAAAACAGAACCGTTTGTATCTATTGTAATCCCAACAACTGGAAAAGTAAAATTTATAAGAGGATTAGTCGAAAGTGTAATCAAGTTAGACTATCCTAAGAATAGATTTGAACTAATTCTAGTTGGTGATAAAAACACGGATTTAATAGATAAACATTCTAGAATAGCTATTGATAATGGGATAGATACAACTCTAATTTTTGAACCAGTACCTGCAGGAGAAAAACGGAATATTGGTTCTAAAAAGGCTAAAGGTGATTTGATTGCGTTCACTGATGACGACACCATCTTAAGAGAAGATTGGATTAAAAACTCTGTAAAACATTTAGAACAAAATGAAGAGTATGTGGGAGTTGGGGGGCCTAATTTTACACCTAGACAAGGATTACCCTTTGCTAAAGCCGTTGGAAGAATCTTTGGTTCTAAGTTTTTATTTTCTTTTAGATATACTATAGGTCATGCTAAACCAAGAGAAATTTCTCACAATCCTACTTGTAATTATATTATCAAAAAAGAGATTGTTAATAAAATAAAATTCCATCCTAATCTGTGGCCTGGTGAAGATGTAGAATTTGATATTCGTGTTCTAAAAGCAGGACATAAAATTCTTTACTCACCTGATGTTGTTGTATGGCATCATCGTAGATCAAGACCTAGTGCATTTCTGAAGCAGATGTTTAATTATGGTAAAACGAGAGCTCAAGTTACAAGAATGCATCCAAATAGTTTTGATATACGGTATTTTGCCTTTGTTTTTGCGTTTATTTTCTTAATGTCTCTTTATTTTATCTCATACCAAAATATTGAAATATTTGATATGACTTTAGATATTAAGTTGCCATTATTTTTGAATAGTGCATACTTTGCCGTATTAGGATTAGCTGGTTTGTTAGTAGGATATCAAACTAAGAATCTTAAACAAATGCTATATGCTCCTTTAGTTTTATTTATTCAACACTTTGGATTTTCATTAGGGCTGCTATATGGTTTCCTAACTAAACCATAAGCTAAAGCCTTTAGAAAGGCACTTTTTAGGAGATTGTGGATTTAGACTACGAAAAACTACTTGAGAGAGCAAGAGAAGGGTTAGAAGAGGTTATGCAAAATGCAGAAAGATTCAATCCACCTATCCCTGATATTATGCATGAAGGTAGTAAAAAAACGATAATACGAAACTTTTCAGAAATTATTGATTCGCTAAGAAGAGATGAAACTCATCTATACAAATTTCTTCTCCAAGAGTTAGGTACTGCGGGTTCTGTGAATAATAGAAGATTAGTGTTACAAGGTAGAGTTCCTGAAAAGAAAATTAAGGATAGAATAAAATCATATATTGAAACATTTGTGGTATGTCAAGAATGCAATCGGCCTGATACCTCATTTTTACGTGTTGGACGTACGTTAAATTTACATTGCGAAGCTTGTGGAGCAAAACGGCCTATTAGGACTAATTTAATTACTTAAATATTCAAACACACATTCTTTATACACGCGCAATCTAGATAAATAATGGAAAAAACACAGAACTGGGCAATCGCACTCCTTTTAGTCTTAATGTGTTTTAGTGGTTGTCTAGGCGATAGTGACAATGATGTTCCAAATAAAGCACCGGAAGCTCGTATTCTAAAACCGAGTCAAGGTGATAATTTTGAGGTAGGTGAATTTTTTACAATAGATGGTTCACTTTCTTCTGATCCTGAAGGTGATGAACTACAATACATGTGGACTTTATCTGGATTAGGTAGTCCTATTGATTTGAGTACCAAAATGAGTGATTCTGTTATGGTAGACTCACCTGGTGATGATTTAGTTTTAACATTAATGGTAAAAGATTCGGGAGGATTAACGAGTCAAGATATTGTTGTAATCAGTATTGAACCTGGAAATAGGCCTCCAGTTGCATCAATAATTACTCCATCTAATGGAGGCTCTTATTCTAAAGGAAATGAAGTCACTTTTAATGGAATGTCAAGTAGTGATGCTGACAATGACCCATTGACTTATGTTTGGGAGTTAGGAGAAGCTGGTGAACCAACATATAAAGCATCAACTGAAAGCAAATTTTCCTTAGATTTAGGAGAAGGTGATTGGAGTGTAACTCTAACAGTAACGGATCCAGATGGTGAAAGTAATTTTGTCAAACATTCTTTTTCAGTAACTGATTTGCCACCTGTAGCAAAAATTAATATAGATAAAACCTCAGCTTTTACAGATGAACTTATTCAATTCTCAGGTGAAGACTCTTACGATCCTGAAGGTGAAGCTTTAGATTTTCTTTGGGACTTTGGTGATAACAAAACTTCCTCACTGAAATCACCTCAGCACAGCTGGACTGATGCAGGAACTTACCAAGTTACTCTCACCGTAATGGCTGAAAATCAAGAAGGAACTGAAACTAAAAATATTGAAATAAAATCGTTAGGTCCAATTGCTGAATTAGAATTCAAAGATGATAGTGGAAGTACTGTTGAAAAAATTAGAGCAAATACAAATATTACACTAGATGCAAGTGAATCTAGCGGGCCTGATGGCGAAATTAAAGAATACAAATGGGACTTTGGTGATGGTGTGGATCGGACCACAAATGAATCTACTACTGATTACTCATGGTCAGCTGGTGGATACTACAATGTAACACTAATAATCATTGATGAAAATGATAAAACTGGGGAAATAACAAAAATATTGCAAGTTGTCCCAGAAGACTATTCTGATGAAGGGCAGGATGGATCTCCAGTAGCTCAAGATGCTGAGTTTGATTATAACCTCAATGTAGAAATTTTTGTAACAATAATAGAAATTGAATTTAGTGAAATAAGTTGTATTGGTATTGGTGGCGCTCTTGACTACGCAATTACCGTTACTGATCCTAGTGGAAATGAAGTTGGAAGTGGAAATGGAAATATTGCTTGTGGAGAATCTGCTAGTTGGGATTTAAATCTTGATTCACAAACTAATATAATCGAATTGGGAGATTACCAAACTACTATAGCATTTACTAATTCAGGAACACCAGTTCAAGTAAGTTGGAACTATAAATTCGTAATAATCTACGAATTCTAGATTTCTATAGAAAAGGAAATACTATTACTCTTCTTTTTTAATAAATCACTAAGTTTTACTATTTTAGGATTTAAACTTTCCAATTTTTTAGCCATTCCTTCAACGTGTCCTTCACCAACTACAGCTACTATTTTGTCTATCTCTTTTTTTTTAAAAAGTTTAACAATATTAGTTGACATGTAAGTATCTCTTCTATCTATTAATTGTCTTTTTATAGAAGGATAGCGTGCAGAAAACTCTTCTAATTCATTCGAAAAATCTCCTGTTTGAATACTATTGCTTAAACTGAAATCCCCACCTCCAACCAGAGAAAGGAGACCATCACCAATTATTTTCCAAAGTTCCTGCCAAGGCATATTCTTCCATGCTCCCTGCAATGTTGGAAGTATAGGTTTATCAATCAAAGCTAAATTAGCTCCAATCAAACTAGCTACCTTACCTGCTACTAACATCTCAGCCCCTGGAGAACTACCAAAACTTTCTCCTAAATATTGCTGAAAACGTGATAAAATTCTAACATAAAAAGGACCTCCCGTTGGTTTGAGATTTGATCTAAGGGCATGCCATCTTTGCCTATCTAACTCAATAGCGACTAAATCAGGGTTGAATTCTCTTACATACGATTCAATAGGCAATGATAAATCAATTACATGGGCAGTACCAATAATCATAAGCTCAGGCATTAACTAAGGAAATACGTGTATGTAAAAGGGTTAACTTAATTAAATGACTTTATTATCATCTAAATAATGTTTAGTTCAAAAAATAATGATCCGGATGCGCCTTCAAAATGTCCACATTGTACTAAAGAAATTGGTGTTGAAGGAAATACATATCGATTTCAAGTTGTAGATTTTACTGCTGGAGGAGAAGGAAATAATCAGAGAAATGCTGGGAGAGTTATCGCAGTATCGTGCTCACAATGCAGAATTGTTATGGGCTTTGTTAACCAATAGAAAATAAATCTAAAAATATAATAAAAAAGAATAATGTAGCAATAGCTTCTAAAGTTGCTAAAATTATCGAGCCCTTAGCTACAGTGTGATAGCTCGGTTTTGAATTTATAGGTAAAAAAATATAGTGTACAATTATTTCTAATATTAATAACCATCCAGTCCACACTAAAAGTTTGTAATTCCATGGGAAAATTTCATAAAAACCTGAAAATAAAAGAGAACTAGCGCCAAATATAGTAAAAATCCATGAAAGGCGCATCGTATTTACGGCCCCAAATAAGGTCGCAAACGTTTCAATTCCAGATTTTCGATCGAAATTTACATCAACTGCCATAGTTGGACAATAGAGAGCTAAGAGATAACAAAATATTGCAAAAAAATAAAGTTTAGGAAACTCAAGAATAGGTTGATTTATTGACCAAGCTGATAATGGAATTAGAAAACCTAAACTCAAACCATTGCTAGCTAAATCAAGGCCTGGCTTAGTTTTAAAACGAAAAGGCTCGACGTTATATACAAATGAAATTACCGTAAGGCCTACTATACAATACAAAAATTCTATGTTAAATCTAAAAGACATAAGTAAACAAGTAATTTGTAAAAACCAGAAAATATACCAAGCACTTCTAATACTAATTTTTCCACGAACTAGTAAACTAAATTCTTTCCTAGGATTTTTTTTATCAAACTCCAGATCACAAATATGATTTAAAATAAAAGTTGATGATGTGAGACATGCAATAATTACAAATCCATAGAAAAGATCAAATCCAAAAAGTTCCCGTGCTCCAACAACATAACCTATAAAAAAAGGAGTAAAACCAACCATCCAAAATTCAAAACCAATAAATCTTAACCATGTTAATTGAGGAAATAATTTATTTGAAATTAAACGTGAAAAGATTTGATTTGACATTTTTAAACTAGACTCATCTTTAGGTATGAGCCCAAGCTTAATAGCTTTAGCCGGGATGATAAAACATGAGTAATGATTTTGATTATGCGCACAATAACAAGAACGTTATTTGGATGTCACAAAATACAAACCATTTGCCAACACATGAAGCTGTCCAAAAAGCAATATGTAAATCAGCAGATGAAAGAGAATATACTAAGTATCCGCTAGCCTCTGGTTTACCTGAACTAAGAGATTTAATCTTATCTGATTTGAATTTACCTGACCAAGATTTGCATATTACTAATGGTGGAACTGAAGCCCTTTATTGTCTAATGAGACATATACAACCAAAAGGAAGTGAAATGATTACGTCGGATCCTTCATATTTTGTTGTACACAAATTTGCTAAACTTGGTGGAGCAAAATGTACAGATACACCAATATATAATGGAAATTATAGATTTGAAATTGAAGATATTAAAGAAGCCATTAACTCAAATAGTAAATCAATTTTTCTTATAGATCCAATCAATCCCCTAGGAAGTACTTATCCCAAGGAAGAAAAGAAAGCAATTTGTGATATTGCTGAAGATCATGATTTATGGTTAATTGATGATATTACTTATCGTGACTTTGCACCTAATCATACTTTAGCTGCAGATTTATTACCTGAAAAAACGATAACTGCATATTCAGTATCAAAAAATTGTGGACTTGCTGGAATGCGTGTTGGTTCTTTAGTAGGACCAAAAGAATTTATAAGCAATATTAGAGGAACTATGGTATCTGACTTGGGAATTAACGTAGTAGGACAAAGGGCCTCTATTGCAGCTTTAGAAACCAAATCTGAATGGTTACCAGGACTAGTAAAAACTGCATTAAAGAATCAAGCTATAATCAAAGGTGCTGTGGACAAAATTAGTGGTGTAGAATTGCCAGTTTATCCCTCTGCTGCTAGTATGATGGTTATTGATATTTCAAAGCATAATGCTAATCCGCAAGAAGTACAAGATAAATTATTGTATGAAAATAATATTTTTGTTAGGGCTGGTAATTATGTTTCAACTCGTTTTGGTGAAAATTTTATTAGAGTATCTTTTTCAATTCCAACGCCTGAAGTTGAAAAATTTGCTGAAATATTCCCAAAGGTTATGGAAGAATTAAGTTAAATATCTAAATTAGCTACAGCTGTTGCATTAGCTTCTATAAACTCACGACGTTTTTGCACATCATCGCCCATTAATTCTTCAAATGCCTTATCTGCCAATTCTGCATCTTCAATAGTTATTTGAAGAAGAGTTCTTTGATTGGGATCCATCGTTGTTTCCCATAATTGGCTTGCATTCATTTCTCCAAGACCCTTGTATCTAGAAATTGAATAGCCAGAACCAAAATCATCTAAAATTTTTTGGAGTTGAGTATCATCATAAGCATATTCCAACTTTTTACCCTTAGTCACTTTGTATAATGGGGGTTGTGCAACATAAACAAAACCTGCATCAATTAAACCCTTCATATGCCTATATAAAAATGTAAGAAGTAGTGTCCGGATATGAGCTCCATCTACATCTGCATCAGTCATTATTATCAATTTATGGTAACGTGCTTTCTCAATCTCAAAAGTCTCTTCCTCTTCCACACCAGTTATACTACAACCCATTGCAGTAATCAAAGCCATAACTTCAGTATTTGCTAAAATTTTATCTATACGTGATTTCTCAACATTCAAGATTTTACCACGAAGAGGCAATATTGCTTGAGTTGCCCTATCTCTTCCCTGTTTTGCCGTACCGCCTGCTGAATCTCCCTCAACTATAAATATTTCAGAAACGACAGGGTCTTTGCTTTGGCAATCTGCTAATTTACCTGGTAAACCTCCACCCTCTAGAATGCCTTTACGTCTTGTGAGATCTCTAGCTTTTTTAGCAGCCTCTCTTGCTTGAAAAGCTTGAAGACATTTTGAAATTATCAATTGACTATCTGAAGGATTTTCAGCAAAATAATCGGATAATGACTCTGACATTATAGTATCTACAATTCCTTTAACCTCAGAATTACCTAGTTTAGTTTTTGTTTGTCCTTCAAATTGAGGATCGGGAACTTTAATTGAAAGAATCGCAGTAAGGCCTTCACGAACATCATTACCTTCTAAAGCAGGGTCTTTTTCTTTTAATTGTTTTCTTTTTCTTGCTACATTATTTATTGTCCGTGTCAAAGATGTTTTCAACCCTGATAAGTGTGTACCGCCTTCTCGAGTCGCAATATTATTTGTAAATGTATGAATATTCTCTCTAAAAGCTGTTGTCCACTGAAGTGCAGCTTCAA
Organism: Candidatus Poseidoniales archaeon; assembly: GCA_045567955.1. Classification (GTDB taxonomy): domain Archaea; phylum Thermoplasmatota; class Poseidoniia; order MGIII; family CG-Epi1; genus CG-Epi1. Next base: position 64,172 of record JBJLBX010000018.1, read on the forward strand.
CTTGAACTTGATCCTTTTCACCCGTCACAAACATAGCCTTAGACATCAAAGTTGTTTTGTTTTCATTAAGATAGGATACATATTCAGAAATTCCGCCTTCATATTTGAATACTTCAGATTTTTCTTTGCCATCAGATAAAGTTATAGTTATTCCTGCATTGAGATAAGCTAATTCACGGAGTCTATATCTCAAAATAGAATAATCGAATTTAGTTGTTTCAAAAATAGTCTTATCTGGAAGAAAACGGACTTCTGTCCCATGCATCTCACTATCACCTACTCGCTCTAACTTTGTATCTAAAATTCCTTTCTTATATGATTGTGTGTAACTTCCACCATCTCTATTAATCTTAACTGTGGCCCAAGTTGATAAAGCATTAACTACAGAAACTCCAACTCCATGTAAACCACCTGAGACTTTGTAAGTATCACTATCAAATTTACCACCTGCGTGAAGCTTAGTCATTACTATCTCAACTGCAGGTACTTTGTAGACAGGATGGTCATCAATAGGTATACCCCTTCCATTATCTGTAACTGAACAAGAGCCATCAGAATGAAGAAGGACTTCGATAGTGTCACAATGACCATTCATAGCCTCATCTACTGAATTATCTACCACCTCATAGACTAAATGATGAAGGCCGGGTTCACCAGTTGAACCAATATACATTGCTGGTCTTTTTCTTACTGCTTCTAACCCTTCTAAAACTTGTATTTGGTCTGCTTTATAATCCTTAGATTCGGGAGCCATAATGATATCTTAGATACAATTGGAAAGGGGGTTTTAAGTGTGCCCCACATAAGGTTCCTTTATCGTCTATTAAATTGATTAAATTTACAAAGTTTTTCGCCCAGGTCTCCACCCTGCTGGACACACTTGGCCTGACTGTAAAGCTTGTAATGTTCTAACTACTTCATCTATATTTCTACCAATATATGGAGGGTTAATTGATAATGAACGCAAATTACCTTCATCATCTATGATAAATGTACCCCGTAATGCCAACCCTGCTTCATTATCAAGAACACCATAAGAACTAGAAATTTTCAAAGAAGGATCTGCTAAAAGTGAATACGATAATTTGTCGATGCCTCCTTTTGTACGAGGTTTTTCCATCCATGCCTTATGACTATTTCGAGAATCTGTCGAACAACCAATTAATACTGCATTAGCTTTCTCAAAATCTTTGAAACGACGATTAAAAGAATGTATTTCTGTAGGGCATAAACTTGAAAAGTCTCGCGGATAAAAGAAAAGAACAGTCCATTGCTTATCTGAAATTATTTTAACAAGTGATATTTTATCATATACTACCTTTTTCTTACGGGAATCGTATTTCACAATATCTCCCTCAAACAAAGGAGCTGATTTACCTATTCTTAAAATCGTTGCTGACAAAATTAACTACCTCTCTCCTAATTTAGCCAAAATGTATAAAGTTTTGGTTATTTAATTACATACCCTAGGCTGGAAAATAACAAATTATAAGTAAAATCAATCAAAAAAAGAGATTACGGCTTCGATTACCGTAAAAACATCTTTATCTGTTAATGCCGGATGTACTGGTAAACTCAATGCTTTCTCAGTAAGTACTTGTGCACGAGGACATTCTGTCGAATACTGAGACATAGGTTCGTAATTGAATAGTAACGTGGGGTAGTATGTTCCTGAACCAACCCCTTTACCTTGTAAATGTTCTCTTAATTTATCTCTATTATTGCTCAATATAGTGTACTGATGGAAGACATGTCCACGTCGGTTTTCAGGAACTTGAACATATTTTGACAAATGTTCATTATAAAGCATAGCAATTTCCCGACGACGATTAGTGAACTCTGTCAAGCGCTTTAATTGAACTCTACCTATTGCGGCAGAAATGTCAGTCATTCGATAATTGTAACCAAATTCTGTATGCTGATATTGAGCGCTCATACCATGCGCTCGTAAAATTTTACATCTATCAGCCATGTCTTTGTTATTAGTAGTAATCATACCGCCCTCTGAAGTTGTCATATTCTTAGTTGGATAAAAACTAAACCAACCAGCATCTCCAAAGCTTCCAGCCTTACCTCCCCAGTTTTCTGCACAATGAGATTGTGCTGAATCTTCTATTAATAATAAATTATTATCTTTCGCTATTTTAGAAATTTTAGGAATATTTGCTAATTCTCCATATAAATGAACTGGATGTATTGCCTTAGTTTTATCAGTAATTACAGATTCAATTCCATCTGGATTCAAACAAAAACCATTTTTTTCAACGTCAATAAAAATAGGTTTAGCTCCAACCATCATTACGACTGAAGCTGTAGCGAAAAAAGTGAAAGGCGTCGTAATTACCTCATCACCAGGACCAATGTTATTTGCAATCATAACCAAATGACCTGCTGTAGTTCCATTACTTGTGGCAACTGCATATTTCACACCACACATTTCTGCAAATTCAGCTTCAAATTTAGCAACTTCTGGACCTTGCGCAATAATTCCAGATCGAAGAACCTTATCAACTGCAGCTCTTTCTTCCTCACCTATCAAAGGATTGGCTATTGATATCATCATTTGCTGATTGGAAAGGTATTAAAAACAGTGTCTGAATATTAATTTATGTTCACCGACACAAACTGGAAAGCAGCAGGTGCCGAATTAATGGGTACCTTTTTCTTGGTTTTCTTTGGAGTAACTACATTTATTTCCATGAGTGGAAATGATATGCTACTTGAAGGGACTATTACATTGGGTCTCACTTTATTTGTATTAGTTCATATTCTTGGCCCTGTTTCAGGTTGTCATCTGAATCCAGTTATAACTATTCCAATATTCATTTCGGGAAAAATGAAACAAGATGATACTATTGCTTATATTATGGCTCAGATTTTTGGAGCGACGCTCGGTTTTGTATTGTTTAAAGAATTGAGACCAGAAACAAATTCTTCAGATATTGACATCCTGATAATTGCATTAGTTGGAACTACTTTCTTTGTTGCTTCACTTCTAACGTCACAAGATCCGGCTTCAATAGGTGCAACATTATTTGTTGTTACTATAACTGCTTTCGGAGATGTAAATCCTGGTGTTTCACTTGGAAACATGATTGCATTAGCAATTGATGGAAATGCAAATTGGGCATTCTATGGAATTATAGGTTCACTAATAGGATGTGGACTGGGGTATTCTGTAAAAGAAAATATTATAGATGATTAAATTATCACAATAATTGAGTTACTTCTTCAACTGAACGAAGTTCTTGGAAATATATTTGTTCTATTGAATCATACATCTCTTCATCATCTTTAATTAAAGCTAATACTACTTCATAACCTGCAGCTGCTTTCTTTTCTGTTTTAAGTGATTCGGCCAACATTAACTTGTAATCGGTAGTATGTACTATCTCGGTAGGGTCTCTATCGGTTACGGCCACTCCGCCCAGTTTAACGATTGCAGATCTCACTGCATCTGCATGTGTATGAGATTCACTTGCTTCTTCATCAAAAAATGGTTTGAGGTGAAGTCTATTTATTCCTCTTATATATGCTGAATAGTGTGAATAAAGTGCTGCAGCTCGCAATTCCCATGCAAGGCCACCGTTAAGTTTCTCAATCAATTCTGAGTTTGACATAAATGAGGATAATTAGTCTGGTTAAAAAAACTTAACTTTTAACGTGGTTGTACTGATAAAGTAGCTGTTTTAGTCATAACAATTTTTTGCTTATCTTCGAATGAAGAATTATTAACAATTGAAGAAGCTAAATTAATATTAGAATAATCAAAAATCTGACCTGAGATAATTGAAGCATCTGCTTCTATCATGTCAAATAATTCTAAAGGAGGATCGCCGAATGAAACCCAAGCAATAGACTTTGTATTTTCATGAATACCCCCTATTTCTATTGCCTTGGAAATTTGTCTTTGAAAAGTTAAATACAGTAAAACTTCGGTAGATCTTTCTTTAGATAAATTATAATTGCCATTATGTGCATTATCTGCAAGAAAAGCTGCTTGTTTAAGGTGGAGTAAACCACAAACGCATTGTGGATTAATTATGGCAAAATTTGGACCAATAAGTGACTTGATTTTGCCAATATCTTGTATGCGCAATTTACCGCTACCTACTGCTATTTCCACAAGACTCATTCGACAGAGCAGATTATATAATAGGTAGCGTGGTCATTATTTAGGAGTAATTGAGATGGATCTTGAAAACGAAGAAAAATTTGCTCAAATAGAAAGCAGCTTGGGCCTTGAACAACAAAGGTTAGAGAAACTTTGGGATGCGTATGAACAACAAGAAAAAGATTTGAATGCTGCATTGGATCGTATTAATTTCTTAGAGGCTGATATAGAAACAAAACAAACTATGATTACTTCTCTGCAAGAATTACTAACAGAAAGAGATACAAAACTCCGTGAAATGGAAATTGAAAGACAACGGCAAGGAAAAGTTGAAGCTGAATATGAACCTCGGATTAAAGTAATGGAAGATACTATGAAAGATCAAACTGAAAAATATGATCGACTCTTATCAATAACACAAGAAATGGAAGATGAATTAGATTTAGCCAGAAAATCATTGCATGCTAGAGATAGTTGGTTTAATCTTAATGTCAGTAGCTTAGAATCAATATCAGAAGTTATCAAAGAATGGAGAAGTATTCAAGCTGGAAAATTCCCTGCAGTTGGTAAAGCTAGTGGACCTGGTGGTGGAAAAGCTGAATTCGTTGAAGCTGTATCAAAAATTAAAGGGCTAGGAACAATAAAAGCTGAGAATCTGTATGATTCTGGTTTCCATACTATTGATAATTTAAAAGCTGCAAGTCTTGAAGATATTTCAAGTGTTATAGGATTTACAAAACTCAGTGCTAGTAAAGTAGTAACTGGAGCAAAAGATCTTTAGATTAGTAAAAAATTAGATATTATTTTCTCATTCCTAACTTCGGGATGAAAAGAAATACCAAATATATTTTTACTATTATGTTTAACAACCTGAAAACTAGTTTCACTTCTTGCTAATACTGAGAAATTTTCTAATTTAGAAACTGAATTATTGTGTATGTTATATGCCTGAAAGACATCCTTACAAAGAGGGTTTTCTTTTATTGTTTTAACTTCTGTCATACCTATCTCTATATTTTCAATTATTTCACTATTAAAAATAGAGCATACTATGTGCATTCCTGAACATATTCCAAGAATAGAACCTTGGAAATCATAAAAAAGTTTCCTGAAAATATCTAGGTCTTCAATATATGAATTATCTTTCAAAGAAGTTCCACAAATTATTATTTTGTCAAATTCGGAAATTTTACTAAGTGTACATTGTGTATAATGTAATATCTCATGATTATCTTCAATGACTTGAGAAATTGGAAGGATAAATTCTCTCTCACTTAATTTATTTTTACAAGTTGAAATCAAAAGTGTACTCATTCCAAAAAAGCCTCCTGAATTTCTAGACGTCCCGAATAATTAGAATAATGTTTTTGTGCTTTAGCAACAGATATTGATTTAGTAAATAAAGGTGCATTGACCACAAAAGATTCAATTTCACCTCCTTCGCCTGCTGGGTTTATTCTATGGCTCGATTCTAATTTTACTAAATCACCTATGCATTCTGGATCAATAGGACGACCTAGCCAAGAATCATCGAACGGCTCTGCGGCAACTCCAGTTATAATTGATTCTATATTATTAGATAATAATTCTTGAAGAAGACCTCTTTGGGGCATTTGCCATAATGGATTAAAACACCATAAATCTAATTCATTACAAATTTTTTGAATTCTTGTAGATTGGTAAACTGATGCAAGAGCTCCTGTAACAATTCCCTCTATTGAATATTTAGAAATTGCTGATTCAAATATCGTTCTTAAATCTTCCAATTCTTCTTCTTTGACACCACTTGTTTTCTTAGTAAGATGATTGAACCCCATAGCTTCAGCCTGAAGCTTTGTCCACTCTATTGCAGGTGTATGAAACATCCAACTATCTTCTTTTTTTGATTCTAATGTTAAAAGGCACGTAATTTCATGCTCTTTTGAAGCATACTGAAGTGCAAGATATGAATCTTTACCTCCAGAAAATAAAACTGCTAACTTCATCTACGTTTCCTTTTAGCAATCAAGTAAACTTCACTAGATTGTTTTCTAGAAGCTTCAGGAGAAAGTGTTCGTACTGAACCAAACTCAGCTTTGACCGCTTTACGGAATTCTTGAAAATCAGAACCTTCAAAAACTTTGACTACGAAAGATTGGGCATTTCTTTCTGCGGCAATTTCGAGAGCTAAAGAAGATAACTCAACTGAACGTGCTTGATCTATTGAGTAAGTACCTGATAAATTAGGACTCATATCAGATATTACAACGTCTGCCTTAGGAATTAACTTTTGTAATTCTTCTCTAATATCCTTATCTCGAAGATCTCCTTGAATAAATGTAGCTCCTTTAAGAGGTAAAATATGCTGAAGGTCAACCCCAACAAGTTTACCCTCTTCTTCCATGAATTCTAAAGCTACTTGTGACCAACCGCCCGGTGCAGCACCCAAATCTAAAACAATACTACCTTTCTTGAAAATTTTACTTCGCTTTTGAATATCCATTAATTTGTATGCAGAACGTGCTCGATATCCTTCTCGTCTAGCTTTTCTCTGAAAGGCATCACTACGGCCTTGTCGACCTTGTCCAGGCATCTATCCTCCAGCCTTCTTGAGTGCCCACTCTGCAGCTTGACATATATTTCGATCTGCTCCGGTTTTAGTTCTATTACGTATTATTTCTAAATGTGGTTTTACTAAAGCTGGTTTGTTAGAAGCAATATATCCTAATGCCTTAACAACTTCAACATGAATATACCAATCATCATTCTTTAGAGCTTTAGCCAACCTAGGAACTGCATGATAAACTACCATTGCATTCTTACTTCCTATTCTTCCAATTGCTTTTGATGAAGCCTTTCTAAGCTCAGAAGACTTACTTTCAATACCTTTGATTAAACCTGGAACGGCTGGTTTCATTGCATCGGGATTTGAAAGTCCAAGAATTCCAATACAGTCTGCAGCTCTTTCTTTCAAACGTTCACCTGAATTAAATGCTTTTATTACTTCTGGAGCTAAAGATGCTGAAGGTCCGGGATATTTCTTAGCAAAATCTGTCAAAATCACTATTGAGTGGTAAACAACTCTCCAATCATCATCACTTAGAGCTTTTTTTAATTCAGGTAATGCTGCCTTGGGAACTGTATTCAATATTTTCATTAATGACTCTTGAGTTTGATATCTTACATCTTTATCCTCATCACTTAATATTTCAAATAAATCTGCGATAGTGTCACTCTTTTTAGCATCAGATTTAAGTGAAAAACGAGTCCAAATTTCTACTACTTTACTACGTACATTTGGATAGGGGCTATCGAATGTTTGCTGCATTGCATCAAAAATTTCCTTATCTTTAGACGGCCTATGTTTACGTAATTCCATTAAACCATCAATAATTGCTTCTTGGGTAGTACCTGGTTGCTTTGGAAGAACTCTTGTAAAAGAATTTATTATGGGATCTAACCATTTCTCATCAATTTGAGACTGAATTACAAGAGCCTTAACTGCAGCAGTTCTTGCTATTTCAGAACCACTTTCCATTTCCACTAAATTCTTTTCTATTTTTTTATCAGGTGAACTGCCGCTGACATCTTCTGTCCATTGACTTACACTTTCCCTAAAATTCTGGAAACTATCTCTTAAACCCACAAAAACCTTAGGGGATGTATAGTAATAAACCTCCGCTTGAATGAAGGAATATGCCTACATCGGCGGAAAAGTTTATTCAAGACAACGGAGCTGAAGTTCACGATAAAGTTAGAATCGAAACTAAAGCCCTAACTTACGAAGGTTTGATTCTACCTAAACACAAGTTTTCAGGAGACCATATAATCATGATTAAACTTGATAATGGGTATAATATTGGTATTTCTATCAAAGAAGCGAAAATGACTATATTATCTAAAGCAAAGAAAACAGACCATAGCCCAGATAAAAGAGTTAAAAATGATAAGTTGAAAAATATATCTATTCTAGGTACTGGGGGAACTATTGCATCATTTGTAGATTACAAAACGGGAGCTGTTAGTCCTGCTATTACTACTGAACAATTAGTCAATTCAGTTAAATCTTTAGATGATATCGCTAACATAAATGCAGTACCTCTATTTTCATTAGCTTCAGAGGATATGAATCCATCTCATTGGGAAGATATTGCAAAGAAAGTAAAAGAAATTCATGATCGTGAGAATCACGGTGTAGTTATAGGTCATGGGACTGATACTATGGCTTATTCTGCAGCTGCTTTATCGTTCCAACTACCTGAAATTGCATATCCTGTAGTTTTTACAGGATCTCAAAGAAGTCCTGATAGACCATCAAGTGATGCGCACCTAAATCTAGTAGGTGCTGCAAAAACTGCGATGAGTGATTTAGGCGAAATTTGCATAGCTATGCATGAAACTACTAATGATCAAAATATTGCAATATGGAGAGGCAATAGAACAAGAAAAAGCCATACTTCTAAAAGAGATGCATTTACTTCACCAAATGACATGCCATTAGGTGTTGTTAGTGATGTTATTGAATGGAAACAAAAATACAAACCAACTAGTAAAAAAACAACTTTAAAAGCTGGATTTGATGATAATATTGGAATGGTATGGTCACATCCTGGGCTTAATGAAGAAGATTGGCAAAAATTAACTTCGGGCAAAAATGGAATAATAATTGCAGGGACGGGGTTAGGGCACATAAAATCTGAACTATTGGATGCCGTAGGTAAAACTGCTTTGGATATTCCCGTAGCTATGAGTAGTCAATGTCTTTCTGGAACTACAAACTTGAATGTTTATAGAAACGGTAGAGAATTAATCGAAAAAGGTGTTATCGAAACCTATGATATTCTTCCGGAAACTGCTCTTGTAAAAATGATGTGGCTATCCAAACACAAACCAAATGAAGTACGGGAACTTATGGGTGAAAATTTAGTAGGAGAAATCTCTAATTCAAGAAAAATGAATTAAGGAAATCTCTTTAGACTGCACTTTTAATAATGAAACATGATTAATCCTCAATTTGAGAAATTAGCAAATTTACTAATTACACATTCTTGTTCATTAAAAAAAGGTGAAAAAGTATTGATTGAAGCTTTTGATATCCCGCAAGAAATGGTAATTGCAACTATACGGGCTGCAAGAAAAGCCGGTGGTTTACCATTTGTAACTTGGAAAAATAATTTAATTTTAAAAGAATTAATAAATGGCACAAGTAAAGAACACATGAATTTGATTGGATCTGTAGAAAAATATAGGATGGAGCAAATGGATGCATATATTGGACTTCGAGGAAGTTTAAATATTTCTGAAATGTCTGATGTAACTTCTGATAAAATGGCCATATATCAATCTGAATTATTGCAAAAAGTACATTTTCAAGAAAGAGTAGCTAATACCAAATGGGTTGTATTAAGATGGCCAACTCCTTCAATGGCACAACAAGCAAATATGTCAACCGAAGCATTTGAAAAATTCTATTTTGATGTCTGCTGTCTCGATTATAAGAAAATGGATGAAGCTATGAAACCATTAGAGAAATTGATGACTGAAACGGAAAATGTTCATATCAAAGGACCCGGTACTGATTTGAAATTCTCAATTAAAGGAATTCCTGCAATTAGATGTGCTGGTGAACGCAATATACCTGATGGTGAGTGCTTTACGGCTCCTGTCAAAGATTCAGTAGAAGGGCATATCCAATTTAATGCTGAAACTCTTTATCATGGTACTGTATTCAATAATATTAGATTAGAATTTGAAAAAGGTAAAGTTGTAAAAGCTACGGGAAGTGATGATGAAAAAATAAATGCAATCTTAGATTCGGATGAAGGTGCGAGATATATCGGAGAATTTGCAATTGCATTTAATCCATATATTACTGAACCTATGAAAGATATTTTGTTTGATGAAAAAATAGCTGGAAGTTTCCACTTCACGCCAGGTAATGCTTATGATATTGCAGATAATGGAAATAGATCAGATGTGCACTGGGATATGGTTCTTATTCAAAGGCCTGACTATGGTGGCGGAGAAATTTGGTTTGATGATGTTTTAATTAGAAAAGATGGTGAATTTGTCCTTCCAGAATTAAAAGGACTTAATCAAAAAAAATTAGTATAAAATGGTAAATGAAGCAAAAATAAATGCAATTGCCAGTGCTGAAGAAGCTGGGCTTTATTATTCTAATAATACTGAATCCGGATATACTCGCCAAATAAAAGAGGAAAAACACATCTTTTTAGATATTAGCGGTAAAATCATAAATGGTAAAAGAGAACTAAAAAGAATTACTGAAATGAGAATCCCGCCTGCATGGACTGATATTTGGATTTGTGATAAGAATAATGGGCATCTTCAGGCTACTGGAATAGATGCAAAGAAAAGAACTCAGTATATTTACCATCCAATTTGGACGCAATTAAGAAGTGAGGCTAAATTTGACAAAATGGTTTCATTTGGACGAACTTTACCTAAGATTCGTGACCAATATTTCGAAGATTTAGCTGAAGAAGGAAATGGAAAACAAAATAGTTTACCTTACAAAAGAGTAATGGCCCTTATTGTAAGATTATTAGATACTACTTTTATTCGTATCGGAAATGAAACTTCTAGAGATGATAATGAAAAAGCAACGTATGGATTATCTACAATGCAAGATGAGCACATGGATTTTGAACCTACTGAGATAACTGATAATGCAGATAAATGGTATGATTCTCAAGTCGGGGGAAAATTTACTTTTATGGGAAAGAGTAGTAAAAAACACGAAATTGAAATTAATGATGAAGAAATACCTGATTTACCTGCTTTGATAATGATGTGCAAAGATGCTAAAAAAGGAAAAGGTGGTGATTTGTTTTTATATTTTGATGAAGAAGGAAATGAAAATGACGTAAAGGCATATCATGTTAATGAATATATCCAAGAAATATCAGGTGAGAAATTTACGGCAAAAGATTTCAGAACATGGGGAGGTACTAAAATTGCAGCAAAGACTCTTTGTAATTTTAAGAAAAAGGACAATAAAAAAGAACGGAAAAAGAATAGTACCAATATGGTAAAAGAAGTTGCCAAAAGATTAGGAAATACTCCTGCTGTATGTAGGGGCTCTTATATCCATCCTAAATTTATTAATGATTATATAAGAGGATCTTTCTTCAGAATATGGAAAGAAACCCTTGGAGATGATATGTATCCTCTAAGTAAAAATGAAAGTCATGTTATTCGGTATCTAGAAAATAGTTAAGTTTAAACACCCTTTATTCTATGTCTATCAATGGCCTTAGATGATTTAGATGCAAATGATAAAAAAGTTTATGAATATTTGAAGCTATATGATTTTGTTGTAAATCCATGGTCTACTAAGAAAGCAGCTAAGGCATTGAAAATGAAAGAAGATGAAATTTATAATTCTTTATCAAATTTAGCTGAGTATATGAAGAATAACATACATATACACTACAAAGATGGATCTATTCGTATTGGTGCTAACTAACTACTCAATGTAAATAGTTGCCAATCACCTTTACCATCTAAATACCCTAATCTTACTCCACAGTCTATCCAGCCATGTGCATAATTTATAGCTGCAAAAGCATCATCACCACGACCCTCAGACAAAAAATGTTGAGCATCTGAATAATATGCCTTAACCATGCCCAAAATATCTTCTGCCTTAGTATGGCTATTACTTCCAGGATCTCCAATAATGGTAGCTTTCGCCAAAGCTTTAGCAGTCAAACCCAAATATTTGTCTATTCTTTCGCTAGTTACTACGAATTCGGTCATAAAGGGTGAAAGATTGTGGTCTTAATCTTTTTGACCGAAAATTATTAAGTGCTTGATAATAATGATTATCTGTGTACCAAAAAGGAGTTAGTCTAATTTGCGCGTTAATGTTTCTGTTAATGGCACTATTTTTAGTTCCAAATACTGAGGCTGAAGCAACTCTAACTGGAGGAAGAGAACATATACATCTTAACATGAAAGAGGCTGGTGATTTATCACCTGAAACATGGGGAGATAATACTAAAGAATCTGTAAAAGAGAATCCTCCAAGATCCTGGTCCTCGCAGACTGCTGATTTTACTAGAACAAGAGAATGGAAAGATGTTGGAACTTGGACTACAACTAACTCAAATCTATTTGATCTTGGTTTAGGTGGACCTGTCAAATTCAATTTGTGGTGGAGAGAAACTGATCAAGGACAAGATGATGAGTATGATGCTCAGGTACAATATCGTTTCAGATTGAACATTGATGGACAAGAAGCTGCGTATTATACAGATGAAGGTAAGGAACAACATGAATGCGCTCAAAATCAACCTTGTGAATGGAATGGACAAGTAAATAACATAAATATAACTTCAGCACCTAAAGGTACTCTCTTTGATATTGAAATCGAATATTGGGCTTTTTCAGATATCGAAATATACTATGATAATGCAAGCTTTAACAGTGGTGTAGCATTTAGTGCTGACGCTGTTAAGTTTGGTCAAGCAGGTATTAATGGACAAGCTGTTAGTTTTGATTTTATTCAAACTTGGGATACAGACCCAAAAGAAGCTGTGAATGGGGATTTTATTAGACTAATCGTTGATGGAATTGGAACAAACAGTTCACTCCAAAAAGATGGTTACCCTATTATTGAAGATGGTTTAGAATACGATATAAATGGGACAACTATCACATCTACAAAAATTACTTGGTATATTGATGACGAATATGCATCATTAGATAAATCGGTTATTAGCTTCTCACTAACTAAACGAAGTTGTGATACTGCACCACCTATTAACATTAATACAGCTGATATATTTGTAGAAAGTTCAGCAGATAATAATGATGAAGGGATAATAAGTAGAATATATGATAAGGATTCACCTGGTTTTGAATTTGTTGCTGTGATTTTATCACTACTTCTTACAAGTTTTGTCAGAAGAAAAGTTTAATAAAGAAAACTCAGACTGATAATATCCCATGAGACAAATATTAGTCTTTTCTGCATTAGCAATTGCAGCGATATTTTTGATATCTTTCAGTGCATCTGCTGACGAACCAGTATATGAAAATCCAGAACTACAACTGAAATTTAATTTAAAAGAAGAAAATGACGGGCTATCTCCACAAAATAAATTACCTGGAGAAGTTGAAGCTACCAAAACAGTTATGGCCCAGTATGATGATTATGTTGGTTTTAGAACTAACAGAGAACCTGTAGATGTAGGAACTTGGACGAGTGACCCTGTTGAATTCGATTTATCTATTTCTATTAAATCATTTGATATTTGGTGGGAAGACACAGAAGGATCTGACGATAGTTGTGAATGGACTATTACTATAAAAGTCAATGATCAGGACATTAGTGAAGACACTAGTGGATGTAAGCATAATGGAGATGGAATTGCTAAAGCAACACATGAGTTAGCAACATCTGCTGACTTAGTTGCAGGAGATACACTTGGAATTAAACTAGTTTACGAAGGCTGGGATGATATTAAAATATATTATGATAATGTAACTTATGATACAGGATTGAATATTGCAGGAGGGCATAATTTCTTTTTTACACCAAGTTGGTCTGGAACTACTGTATCTATAGAATTTGCAGAAGCTTGGCCCGTTAACTGGAATACAAACCTTGATGGAGGATATATCATGCTAATGGGAGATGAAATGTATATGGCTGATAATTCAAAAGCTAACGTTGAAGAAGGTAATGAATATATAATTCAAATGGCTAATGGATCTGCAGACATAACTTCTACTATCATAACTTGGACTGAAGTTACGGGAATTGGAATTCAACTAATGATGGATTATACTACTTTTGATCATATGACCGGTAAC
>JBJLBX010000019.1:0-7560 GCA_045567955.1 Candidatus Poseidoniales archaeon
GTAGCAGTCCAAACAGCAGTAACAGTTACTTCATCTCCACTTCCATCAAATTCGGCAGTGGTTAGATTTATTGCAACATCATTTGCATAGAATACAACCGGTACAGAGTGAACTCCTGAGTGATTTACCAAATTAGTTATTGTTGCAGTAAGTGTGACTTCATCTCCTACAGAAGGCGCTCCTGGGCTCCAACTAAAGTCATTATCTAGTATTGTAAAGTCAGGTTCAGGTTGTTCAATAGGATATACAGTTATTGAAAAGCTTCGAGTAATATCATCGACATCATTATCTTCAGAGTCAGTCCACAATATTTTTACATTAAATACTTCCCAAACACCTGGCACTATATTCTCATTAGGAGTTATACTGAGTAAGACTTGTTTATCTTTCTCTCCAGCATTTAGATTTATTTCACTTGGTTCAAAGACGGCAGTCCAGTTTGCTGGGACTTCACCGGTGTCAGTTTCCAAAACAATATCAAATGAACCGGTTGAAGTAATGTCAAATGTGAAGATAGCTGTTTGTCCAAGTGGAATTTCATAGCTATTCATATCTAAATCAACTTCAATTCCTCTCATCAATTCACGATCAATTGATTCTGTTTGACTTATTCCATCTAAGCTATCAGTAATATTAACATTTAAATCTAAAACATAGATATAGTCATCAAAAGCTTCTAAGTCTTCATAATCACTTTCAAAAGTATAGTCACCTGAAGGGACAGTCATCTCTATGCCTCCATCCTCAACATCGAATTCAAAAGTAAAGTTTTCTCCATTAACATCAATATTTGTAAAGTCAATATATTCAGAAGTATCATTTGATTGATAAGTTACAATATAGTTTACACCACGATTTAGAGATGCATCTAAATTAATAGATTCTTCAAGTTCTAATGAGTCAATGCTAACATAGCTTGTTTCTTCAGTATTATAGAACCAAGTTTGGTATGATCCAGTACTTAGATATATTTGATAGTCACCATTTCCATCAGAAGTAGTTTCCGTATCTATTCTATCTCCTTGCACATTCCATATTTCTACTTGTGAATTGCCAAGAAGTTCATTGGTATCAGCATTACCATTAAAGTCACGATCATAGAAGATAGTTCCAGATACTCTAACCTTCCAATCAGCTTCACGATTATATTCTTGTTGATCTTTACCAGCTCTAACAATAATATTTTGTGGGCTGAGCTTGAATTGATCCTTACCGTCATTCAAAGTAGTGTCCATTTCAATACTATATGTTTTTGGAACCATATCAGGAATTATAATCTGACCATCTTCATTTGTATCATGTGCAAATGAACCTCCAATACCATCAAAGATAACTTGTGCATTACTTAGTGGAACTAGACTTCCCGTTGCATTTCTGTAAGTAATTGTAAGAGTTACATTCACGGTTTTTGGAGTTAAGATAATTTCAGTATAGTAATCAGTTGATCCATCAACAATTATGGTACTAGTGAAAGTTTGGTAACCGTCCTCTTTTACAAGAACATTATAATTTCCATTAGGTAAATCAATTTTACCATAATTGAGACTATCTCCAAACATTCCTTCTTCAGCATTACTATCTGCTAGGAAAACAATTCCTTCTTCAGAAATAAATTGAATTTGAACTGAACGATCCTTTATCAAGTTATTATCAGCTGCAGATCGAATATCTCCTCTTACATGCCCTTCATTTAGAAGTGTAATATCATGTATTGCAGAAGCGTCAGTCAATTCTACTAATCCTCCATAACTGTAGTGCTTACTTGTCAATCCATCTTGGAAAGTGACATAATAGCTACCTGGGAAAAGATACTCTGAATAAGTTCCCAATGGTGTTGATTCAACGTTTGTAATATTACCAAAATCATCAATAGGTGTAAATTGAACTATTCCTGTCTTTGCTTCACCATCTAACGCAATATCTCCAGAAACTAAGTATCTTAATTCAGCTGGAAGTTCTCCCATATCCATTGATGGCGTTCCAAGTGGAATCATTATTTGTCCAGCAGCAAAATATCGACTTCCTTCAATATCAAGTGTTAAAGTATACATGTAGTTATCTGGCGGTAACAATACATTTTCAAAATCTCCATTATCATCAGTTGTGAAATTTAGGGATTTCAAAGGATGACTCATTGGTGCAAAAGATAGTTCAGCATTAGGAATTGGAGTTCCGTCATAAACAAAAGTTCCATCAATTACAGTAGGTATTCTTTTAGCTACAATAATCAATTCATCAGCTCCACCTTCAATAGGCATATTTAGTTGTGTAATTGGTGTTTTAACATCATAAGGTCCCAAGTACAAGCTTTCTAAAGCATAACCAAATTTGTTAAGAGTAACATCATAATTTTCTTCAGGTAAGACTTGGATAGTAGCTGGGTCTGTAGCCCACATTTCAATATCTGCAATAGTAGAACTAAATTTGACTAAACCGTCTAATGTTATCATGTCGTCTAAATATTCTTCATATACAATGATCATAACATCGTGTCCTAAACTTGTAGATAAGTTAACATTTTCACGATCTCCACTTTCGACTTGGAAATTAGATAAACTTACTAATTTTTGCTCTTCATTGGCCCCTACCACAGAATATGCATTGTAATTTCCATCAGGCAAAATAACTTCATATATTCCATCAAAAGTCGTCATTGTTGATATTGATCCACTTTCAGATTCAATTCTTAGTAACATTTGTGGATAGGCCGTATCTCCACTTTCTTTGTTAAATTCTCCATCTCCACCCAAATCATTGAACAATGTGCCTTCAATAGTGTGTCCAGGCCCCATAGCTGCATCAATCGGCGTAGTGTAAGTATCGCTGTCAATTCTGTTTAGATATGCCAATACAGTACCTTCTTGATTATGTGTAGTATAAATATTGTAGGTACCCGCAGTAAGAACAGTTGCAAAGTATCCACTATCTGTTGTAAAAACATTATCACTGAAAAGTCCATTTAAGTTTCTAAAGGAAATTTGTTCACCAGCAATTGCTTCATTATTATGAGTTAATGTTCCTTCTACTCTGAATCCATCCAATAAAGTAGCATTGAAACTCTTTGAATTTCCTTGACCAAGTTCTACCTGTTTTGTATTATTTGTCCATCCAGTATATGTTGAATCAGATTCAAAACGCATTGTATAATTTCCAGGCAATAACTTATCAAAACAGTAAGAAATAGACGTAGCTGCATTTACACCAGCACAATCTGAACTAAAATAATTGGTATTTAGGAAAGATGTTTCTGTAACACTATTATTCGTTTCATCGTATAATGAGATAGTTACCATTTCTGAATCTACATTACCTACAGTGAGTCTACCCCATATCTTACCAGATTCTAATGCTCCAGGTCCTTGGTTTCCTTGTGAAGGTATATGCTGATTTTCCATTAAAGCAGCTTTACCAATGTAAGATGCTAATTCTACATCATGCCCATTAATTACAGTTGTAATTTCATATTCACCAGGTGCTAAACCCAATAATTCGTAATTTCCATTTGCATCAGTATTAACCACTTTAACTTCGTTTGAGCGCATATTGGTTGCAGTTACTGGAGTCAAAGGAATAGTTTCATCATTTGAATCAAACAGATTATCATTGTTAATATCCCAGAACAGTCTTCCTGAAACAGAAGAAGCTTCTACTTCTAAATCTATTTTAATATCTGAAGCAGTTTGCCTCATTGCTTGTTCTTCAGAAACAATAATGTTGTCTTTTTGTAATAATATGTTGTTAGATACAAGTTTGACTCTTTCAATATCCGTTTCTAAGTTTCCTATTGAAACAGCTAAAGTTAAGTTTCCTGCAGGAGCTATTACACTATATTCTCCTTTTTCATTTGTAGTTGCTCTACCATGTGGTACATTGTATTCGTCAGAGACAGTTACATTTGCATTAGCAACAGGCGCCCCATCAGGAGTGGCTACAGTTCCGTATAATGTAGCACCATCATAATATTTCAAAATTCTTAGTCCTGAATTAATTTGAACTAATTTGAAATGAGTTAAATTCCATCCAGGTAATGGCGGAAGTGATTGATCTTGTCCAATTGTTCCAGAGATACTAGGAATTCCATCTTCAACAGGTCTTCCAATATCTGGCCCTGACCACCCTATGAAAGATCTAAAGAACATTGAGTTTAGGAATTTTTCTTTGTAAACTAGTTTTTGATCAGTAACTTGAAGGTTTGGATCAGCTTCCAATAAACCAATGGCATCATCAAATGGTACTGTTTGGCCATTAGATAATACAGCTTGAACTTCGATAAAACTACTAATATCATAATCAGCCAAAGTAACAGGAGCATACATAATTCCTGTATTACTTGCCGAATAAGGCATTAATCTAGTATCGGCTGCAAAATAACGTATTGAATTTCCAGTGATTTCTTCAATTTCCCAAATAATATCGGAAAGGTCGTCTTTTTCTAAAGTCATTAAGATTGGTTTTCCAGCTCTTATAGCTGCATTTTTCTTATGAACTTCTTGGTCCGTTCCATCAGCTTTCTTTGGAATGTAATCTTCAGGATTTGAAACAATATGCTCGAAATCAGTAATATTTTCTTCAGAATAGTAATTTAATAATTCAGTTCTAACTTCATTATTAAATCTATCAGTATCGCGATCAACTTCAGGTTCTAAAAGCCTGTAAAGTAGAAGAGCCATAGCTTCATCTTCAGATTGTGAAGCAATGAAATTACCAGCAATTTGATATCCAAATTGGAAATTATCTGCAACAGTTGGATGTTCTCCAATGTCAATTGCCCAGAATCCGTAATCCCACCATGACATAAATCCAGGCCTTTCTTCAGGAGCTAGATTAGTATCTTGTTCAGCTAACCATTCTAATCCCTCTATCCAGTAGTCTTGAGGAAATGAAGGTCCTGTATTTCCCATATACCAAAGTTGGTTATTGGTAGTATTGTACATTCCTTGAACATACCCTTGAGAATTTACTCCTTGAGGATACATAGTAGTGTTTGTACGTTCACTATAATCGAATTCACCAGGTCTAAAGAAATCATAACTTAAGAAATTATAAATATTAACATCGTGGTCTTTTTTATTTTCGAAAGGAACTCCTGCATCATAACCATAGAAAGTATTTGGTAGGAAAATGAATAATCCAACAAAAAGAACTACAAGTGTTCTTTTTAGTTCAATACCTTTTCTTAATCCACTAATTCTATCACGGAATCGATATTGATCATCATCTTGAGCATCCATGTGCCCAATTACCATTATTAACGCAATGAGAATAATTGCAGCAAGTATTCCAATCAAAACACTAACAGTAAAGAATAACCAAAATCCAATAAATAATGAAAGAATAGATAAGGTAAGGAATGTTCCTCCACGTTTACCCCAAGCAGACTTCCATGTAGCAAGTACTGAGGAAAAATTTGCCCAGTCAATTATTAGCCACGTTATCCAACCGCTAATTAGTGAAACAACCGGTGTTGCATTGAAAATAAAACGAACCGCAGATTGAGCCATATAGATTGAAACAACAGCCCAAATCATAACAAACAAGTAATCTTTCTTCCAAATACTTTGATTAAATAATTGATAAGCCATCCATATTACACCAAATAATGCTAACCATATTGAAACAGGTCCGAATGCGAATACGAAATCTGAAAATTCAGGAGCTTGAGCCTCAGCAATTGTATTGAATAGTTTAGTTCTTACGAAGTATCCCTGACCACTGAATAATAAGAATCCAAGATCGGTAAAAACATAAGTAAGTAGTAAATAAAATCCAAAAGCAATTCCTATCGATGATCCAATAACTAAAAGCCATGGAAGATCTCTGGTAGTTACCATTAGAAGTGAAAACAAAACATATCCAAGTAAAATATAAGCAGGTGCTTCCCACCAAGTATTAACAAATCCCATTGTGTTATAGTAAGGATACGAAAGAATAACAGGCATTGCTAATGCAATAAATCCAAGAACTGCTGTAGTTAGACTATCAATTCTTCGGAAAGCATTGATTAACATCTGGAATCCAAGATAGATTGCGATAATTGCCATGATGTAAGGGAAACCTTTCCAACTCATGGAAATCATAGTGATTGTAATACCAGTCAGTCCTGCATAACCTATAGCTAGTTTTTCAGAACTTATAAAATTAGTAAATCCTTTCTTGATTTCCTCAAAATCAGTCCAATTTGAAACCCATTTTTTATCATTAGAAACAGTCAGAGATTTCATGAAAAAGAAATATGCCGTTGTTGTAAACAGAATAATATACGAATCGTGGTCAGCTAGAGCTAAACTAGAATGACTTACGTGACCTGAATTAACTCCGATTAAAAACGCCCCAATAAATCCAGCTTCTTTACCAAATTGAGATTTACCAATAGCATAAACCGGGAAAATTATTAACGCACCATAAATTGCAGGTAATACTTCCATTGCCCACCATACAGATTCTTCAGATGATGAAAAGAAAGGTGAAAGTGCTAAACCAATGATTGCAATTGACCAATCAAATAAGGGTGGTCTGTTGTTATTTGCACCATATGGATAATTCAACATTGGATCTCTTTCCAAATGTTCTCCATTTTCAGCAACATAATCAACTACACGTTTGTGATAGTAAGGGTCACTACCACCTGTAAGTTGGAATCCATCTTCAGTAGCAGGCTCTATTGTCCATGCAGTTCTAATGTAAAGTGAGAAAATAAAAATCGCAACTAATGCTAAGACAGTTGCCCAATTAACTTGACTTGTTTTAGTAGATTTTAATCCTAATTTACTATCTTTTCCGCTAGAGGTTCCTCTATCAGAAGGGGAGGTAGCTGCTAATCGAGTACGAAAGCGATTTTTTGACTTGGAGTCACGCTTTCGGCGCGTTTGTCTTGCCATTGATGTTGTGTCCTTCCGGTCTTTCTAAACAAAGACGGACTGCGCGCCACTCGGATGGTTATATAAGGTCTACTCTAAAAATCGTGCTAAGATAAGGGTAGAATAGTCCCTTCACAATCACCAAAACCAATTCTATATCCTTTTCCTTCACACCAGCCTTTTAGAGTTACGACATCACCATCTTCCAAAAAGGTCCTTTTTTCACCATTTGGAAGACTGATTGGTTCTTTACCATTCCAGGATAACTCAAGCATAGATCCGCGGCTATCTTTTTCAGGCCCAGAAATAGTTCCACTTGCTAATAAATCTCCAGTTCTAAGATTACATCCTGTAATAGTATGGTGGGCTATTTGCTGTGCCATATTCCAATACAAATAGTTGTAGTTGGTTTTTGAGATAACATGAGATTCAGACATGTTTTTAGCCTGTAAATGTATTTCTAAATTTATATCATAATTACAATCTTTTTTGTTGTTCAAGTAGTCGAAAGGTTTCGGTTCTTGTTCAGGGCTCTTACATTTGAATGGTTCAAGGGCCTCCATTGTAATAATCCATGGTGAGATACTAGTTGCAAAGTTTTTTGCAAGGAAAGGTCCTAACGGAATATATTCCCAGGTTTGAATATCTCTTGCAGACCAGTCATTAACGAGAGTAAATCCAAAGACATGGTCCTTAGCATCAT
>JBJLBX010000020.1:0-27042 GCA_045567955.1 Candidatus Poseidoniales archaeon
GCTTGAGATGCTCCAGATTGCATTGCACTCACTCTATCTGTTGGTTCTTAAAACCTTTCCACATCCATTCTATTAATTTGAAACAGGAGGGACTTTTTCATGTTTACCCATGACATGGCTCAAAAAATCATGCTTTAAAGCACCCTTTGCAATCAATGCTAATACTTTATTTTTAATTTTTGAAGCTGGCATTGAACCAACAAACATATGTGTAAAGAATTCTTTTGTTTCCTCATCCAAGGCTGCATATTTGATTAAACTATTAGGCATAACCATTAGTAAATTCCAACCAACTTTTAACCACTCCAAATCATCTCCCCATTTATCACTCCAGGCATTATGATACAACATCATCGACTGCTTGTCAAAATTACCTTCTTTGAATAAGACATCTAATGATTCTGCAGCAATACGACCTGAATCTAGAGCATAATACAATCCTTCACCAGATAATGGTGAAACAAAACCACCTGCATCTCCAATAACTAACATTCTATCACCAACTGTACATTTCATTCCCATACCTACAGGGATGTTCGAACCTGCAATCATTTTTCTATTAACTTCTATATCTTTAGGAAACCATCCTTGCTCCTTCAAAGTGTCTACATAATCAAGCAAATATTGGCGTTCATCCCATTTAGGATTATCCTTCTTAAGCTTCTTAATAATAGAACGTGGACACCCAATCCCAACATTAAGAACTGTATCTTTAGAGAATGACCAACCATATCCATCTAGGTTCTGATACTTGATGTGAGCCATTGATACTCTTTCCTTACCATATACTCGATCCATATATTCTCTACCCACCTCAACTTCAAAATATAGTGCGGTTGCAATGTCTTCATCTCTCCATTTCATAGGCATATTCTCTATATCTCTGATTCGGCGAGAAACCATATCAAAAGAACCACCAGCTCCAATTATTACATCACTCGTTATTTCTTCACCATTTCTTAGCTTAGTTACTACATTATCACTATTTACTTCAAAACTTTTTACAGCTATACCTTCAATCAAAGTAGCCCCTTCAGCCACGGCATATTCTACTAAAGTATTATCAAATTTTAAACGACGAATATTGTAAAAAAAAGGTTTTTCACTAACGTAATCTACAGGAGTAAAATCAGGACCATAAACTATCCCACGAAGACATTTAGATTCAAGAAAATCATCCCAATTAGAAATTATATGATCGAATTCTTCAATATGGACACATAAACCACCTCCACAAGCTTTTTCACGAGGAAAGTTAGCTCTATCAACTAATGCTACTTTTTTCCCTTGTTTAGCTAAATAATAAGCTGCCGTTGCTCCAGCTGGACCTGCGCCCTCAACCAAAACATCATAGTGGCTCAATTCTGTTCCTGTTTCCGGTAACGAGTTACATAGCCTGTAATTCTATTACGCATAGTTAAACTTTCAACATCTGTTAATTCACCTACGACTAATTTATTATGGTCAAAATCCTCAGTAAATCTTTCTGAATGATTCCTAACTAATTCTATAGCTACGCGTTTGATGTATGTTGGCCTTACTCTACCCATGCATCCGCTTCACTTTTGGCCTCTATTTATAGTCTATTATCAATTATGAAGCTATTATTTGGAAGCAAAATAATTATATGGAGACCCGATAACCAATTGTGCTTAACGAAGCTTCACGACTAGCTGGACTGACGGTTTATACGCGAAATGGTCAACGTCTAGGCGTTGTTCATGATGTATTACTTGACACAACACAACGTGTGATTTCTGCATTATTAATTACTGGAACTACACCAAGACTTGTAAAAGACAGTGAAAATATAATCATACCTTATAGATGGGTACAAGATTTAGATGATGTTATTATATTGAGATACTTTCCTGAAAAAATAGAACTGTCTAATAATGAAACTACCGAATTTAAATTTGACGATGATGATGACGAATTTTATGATGAAAATTAGTCCAATATAAATACCAACGTTTTTTTATGGACCGAACCAAGCTGAACATTATTCAGCCCCGTAGTGTAGCGGTCCATCATTTGAGACTCTGGATCTCGAGACCCAGGTTCGAATCCTGGCGGGGCTACCACTAATTAATCCCAACCAATAACGCCTTGTGAACTGGTGGACTATCATTTTTGCAATTTTGCTTGTCATTGCCTTGGTATGTGGATGGCTTGTATGGGTATCACGTTTTGTATGGCAAGACCAAAAATTAGCCATAAGATATGCAGCTATAGCTGGTGCTGCCACTTTAGCAGTTATGATTATAGGGATGGAAAAAATATGAAAAAAATTGACATTTTATTGAAAAAACCAATTAAAAATCCCGATTCGAAAATTGGCTCAGAATATGAGAATAATACGGCAATAATAACCTATCCTAAAGATTTTGGACCTATAGAAAAATGGTTTCATGATAGAATTGGAGGCCCTAAAATAATCAAAAGACCTCTAGATAAGTATACCACACTTATATGGGAACTATGTGATGGAAAGAACTCTGTGAAGGATATCATAGACGTCTTTGACACTAAATTTGGAGAAGAAGTAGCACCGGCTGCAAATAGAGTTCAAATATTTCTTGAAAAACTACTAGAATTAAATCTTATCATTCTAAAATAATTCAAACAATATTATTATATTCTATATCAGAAGGCCATAATTAGTAGATGAGTGAAATAACATTTGATTGGAAACCCGGAATAGAAGAGGTTTGTCTAAAACTCAAAGGTAAAAAAAGAATTGGAATTCAAATTCCTGAGGGATTAAAAACAAAATCTCATGAAATAGTAACTCTTGTAACCAAATTAACTGAGGCTAAAGTAGTACTTTGGGGTGAAGCAACTTACGGAGCTTGTGACTTAGCTGACAGACCTTTGGAAGAAATTGGAGCCGATGCTCTAATCCATATGGGGCACTTGCCCATGCCCTATCATTCAGAATTCTATGCAGTGCCAACATTTTTTGTTCCAGTTAGGCATACTGGTGAATTATCACTTAAAGAAAAAGCAATTTCTAAATTAAAAGATATACTACCTCATAAAATTGGAATAGTTACTACGGCACAACATCTACACATGATTGATAATGCCGGTGAAATACTAGAAAAAGAAGGATTTGATACCAGTGTAACTACTGGTGGACCAAGATTAGCTGCTGCAGGACAACTTCTAGGTTGTAATTCATCTGCAGCTAGAAAATTGAATGTTGATGGATACCTATACATTGGAACTGGATTATTCCATCCACTAACTGTGGCTCTTTCAACTGGTAAGCCTGTTGCATGCCTTGAACCTCATAATAGTACAGTAACTACTGCAGATCCTAAACCTTTCTTGAAACAAAGATATGCTGCTATGTCTGTAGCTAATAATGCAAAAAGATGGGCTGTACTTTTTTCAAACCAGATTGGACAAAAAAGAATAGAATTAGCCGATAAAATTGAAGAATTATTGATTGAAAATGGAAAGGAAACAATTATGATTGGTAGTATGCATCAATCACATGACCAATTATTAGGATTGGGGATAGATGCTGCAGTTATCACAGCATGTCCTAGGCTTGCAATTGAAGATGGACCCACATGGCCAATACCATTACTAACTGTTCCAGAAACTCAGATATTAATGGGAAAAAGAGATTATGAACCTTATCCTTTTGATGAATTTGCTTGAAGGTTAACCTATTAAACTTACCTGTTTTGAATAATTTGTGAATACAACAAAAGTTGAAAATGTAATTGCCGCATCTCATCTCGGAAAAGAACTCGAATTAATCACATTAGCAACTGAATTACCTAATGCCAGATATTCCAGTTCAGGGAATCCTTCTGTCATTATTGAAATGGAAACAAATAGTTCCAAAAAAGCTGCAGGTGTATTATTCAGTAATGGTAAGGCATTGATTACAGGCATAACTACCTTAGATGAAGGGAAAAAAATTATGCTTGATTTAAAAAAATTAGTGAAGAGTGTTGATTCAAAAGTTAGTACTAAAAGAGCAACAAAATTAGAAAATATGGTAGTCAAAGAAAATATTGGTAAAATAGTTGATCTAAAAGCTATGGCTTTAGCGATACCTGGTGCTGAATATGATCCACTCCGCTTTCAAGGACTAGTACTAAGAATGGATAAACCGGATGCTAGTTTCATTATTTTTCAGTCTGGGGTCTTAATTGTTACTGATATAATTAGTGAAGCAAAAGCAAAAAAAGCTTTAAAAGAATTGAAAAAATTTATGACTGAAAGTGGCATTGCTTCATAATGGAAGATAAACGTCTGAAAATACTTTGTAATGCAATTGACCTTACTGTAAAAGAGTCATGCAATACTTCCGTTACAGTTTCTTTTTCAGGAGGAATAGATTCTACTTTAGTGGCTTTTCTAGCTAAAAAATATTCTGATGTTGAGCTTATTGCTGTTGGAACTCCAAAATCCCATGATTTAGAAGCTGCAAAAACAGCTGCTAAAATGATTGGAATGGATCTTACTGTTATTGAAATTGAACAAAATGAAATGGTTTCCGAGGGATTTAAAATGCAGAAAGAAATTGATCTAAAAGCCATTGAAGTTGAATTTATGTTGCCATTTTGGATAGCTGCTAAAAAATCAAAAAATCCAATATTAATGTGTGGTCAGGGTGCTGATGAAGTGTTTGGAGGATATGCTAGATTTAGGAAAAATAATGCTGTAAATAATTTATCAAAAGAAATTGAAGATTTGAATAAAAGATTAATTGATAGAGAAGAAAGAATAGCTGAAATATTTAACCTAAAGCTCTCTTGCCCTTATCTTTCTGAGGATGTAATTGGAGCAGCCACCTTATTTAGCGAAGAAGAGCGTATAGGTAATGTAGGAAAAGTTCCGCTCAGGCAAGCTGCCAAAATGTTAGGATTGCCAAAAGAAATTGCAGATCGAAAGAAAAAAGCAGCTCAATATGGAAGTGGGAGTCAAAAAGCAATAAGAAATATTATCAAACATAAAATTGATTTTGAAATGGTTTTTGATTCAAATCATATTGCTAAATCTATAGCTAAATCAACTGAACCTGAAAACAAAGGGTGGGTTGAAATAAATGTAGTTGATAACAAATTAAAAGCTACAGTCAAAGCTAAGAATTTAGGTAGTTTAAGAGAAGCTACTGAAGATTTTATGGCTTGTATCTCTGTAGCTGAGAAATTAACTAAATAATAGAGAAAAGCTAACAAAGCCTAACCTTCTTAGTACATTATGAGTCAAACTTATGCTGACATGCTAGCAAAAGTAAACGAATTTCATGAAAAACATGAATTTAGCAAAAAAGAGAATAATGGTCA
This sequence comes from Candidatus Poseidoniales archaeon, assembly GCA_045567955.1. Lineage (GTDB taxonomy): Archaea > Thermoplasmatota > Poseidoniia > MGIII > CG-Epi1 > CG-Epi1. The sequence continues at coordinate 5,313 of JBJLBX010000020.1, forward strand.
TGATATGGCCTACCGAATATTACTAACAATAGAAGAATTGGGTGAATTAGCAGAATGCTTTACAAAAGGAAAGCCTCAAACCGAAAAAGCAGAAGAATTAGCTGATATTTTGATTTTAATACTTGGTCATGCAATAGCAATGGATGTAGACTTAGAAGCTGCATTCAATAACAAAATGAAAGAAATTATGACTCGGCCGGCAATAAGAGGAGACCTAGGAGTCCGAGTTACTAAATATCAACAACAATAGCTTGGCAAATACTAAATATCATACTCTTTATGTTTAAAACGTGTCTCTACCGAAAGATAATAAAGATTCAATTGCTGAGCCTGTAAAAGGTCTTGAAGGTATCGTTGCCGCCGATACAAAACTAAGCTCTGTTAATGGTGAAAAAGGTATTCTAAGATATTGTGGATATAATATCGATGATTTAGCATTCGATACTACTTTTGAGGAAACCATTTGCTTACTTTATGATACTGAATTACCAAATAAAGATCGTCTTGATGAAATGACTAAAAGAATAGGTGAAGCAAGAGTTCTTCCTAAAGAAGTAATCAAAGTTATAACTGAGTTATCTGGAAAAACTTCACCAATGAGTACGCTAAGAACTGTTGTCTCTAGTTTAGGACACTTTGAAAAAAATGTCCCGTTAAATGAATTGCCTCCAAAAGCTCTACGCTTAGTAGGGCAAATATCTACGGCAGTTGCAATTATACACCGACTTAGAGAAGGACTCCCACTTATCGAGGCTGATCCGGAAAGAGGGCATGCGGAAGATTTCCTACGAATGCTACATGGAAAAGAACCTACTAAAATTCAAATACAAGCACTGAATTTATATCTCATTTTATTGGCTGACCACGGGTTTAATGCATCTACATTTTCAGCCAGAGTAACTGCAGGGACTTTAGCAAATATGCATTCTGCAATAACCTCTGCAGTAGGAACACTTAGTGGACCATTACATGGTGGTGCAAATGAAAAAGCTATGGAAATGATTATCGAAGTTGGCAAAGTAAAAAATGCATCTAACTTTATCGAAAATGCACTAAATACTAAACAAAAAATAATGGGTTTTGGACATCGAGTTTACAAAGTAGATGATGCGCGTAAATCTCATCTAAAAGGCATGGCCAAAAAACTCTGGGAAGAAAGAGGAAATATGGAACTCTTTAATGTTTCTGAAGAAATTGAAAAGCAAGTAAAATCCAGAAAACAAATTATTACAAATGTTGATTTCTATTCGGCACCTCTTCTTTACGGACTTGATATTCCTACTGACCTATTCACACCACTTTTTGCAATGTCAAGGGTAGCTGGTTGGACTGCTCACGTATTAGAGCAATATAGGAATAATAGATTGATTAGGCCAAGAGCAAGATATGTTGGAACTATTGATCGAACTTTTAGACCTATCGAACAAAGATAATCTATACAAAAACATTAAAACTGGTGATTTCTCGTCATCACTATGATTTCTGTCGAAGAAGCTAGAGATGCGATTCGAAATGAAGAAATTGTAATTTATCCTACAGACACAGTTTTAGGAATGGGGTGTAATCCATTTAGTCAAAATGCAGTTAATAAACTTTTTAGAATTAAAGGGAAAAAAAGCGAAGGACTGAGCATTATGCTTAACAACAAAAAAGAAATTTATGATTATTGTGAAGTAAATAGAAAATATGAAAATCTAATTACTGATTTCCTACCTGGACCGATAACTCTCATAATGAAATCTAAAAAAAAATTTGCTAAGGGTGTTACTAAAAATGGAACTATTGCAATCAGAGTACCATTAAATGAAACTGCAAATAAACTTGCAAAAAATGGACCTATAATAACTACCAGTGCCAATATTCATGGTGAAACTATTGCAGAAAATATAGAAGATGCAAAAAATATCTTTGGAGATAATTGCTATTATTTAGATGGTGAAAAACCAACTGGAATTGAATCTACCATTATTGATTTAGCAAAAGATAAACCTGAAGTAAGACGTATTGGTGCTTTATACTCAACTATTCTGGAGGGAATGTTTGAATTCTGATGAAATTGAGAAATGGAGACAAGCTGGTAGTTTAGCTAGCGAAGCTTTACAGTTTGGAAAGAGCATAATTGAAAAGAAAAAATCAATGTTAGATGTGACTGAAGAAATTGAAAATTATGTTAGAGATAAAGGAGGTGAATTAGCATTTCCTACTAATTTAGCAATTAACAATGTTGGAGCTCATTGGACACCTTCAAGTAAAAGCGAAGAAAAATTTTGTGAAGGTGATTTAGTCAAACTTGATGTTGGTGTACACATAGAGGGATATATTGGTGATAATGCATTGACTATAGAAATTGGTACTGATAAATATAGAAGGATGATAGAAGCATCTCGTGAGGCTCTCAACAAGGCAATTGAAATTTCAGCTGCTGGAATAAGTGTGGGAGTTATTGGCCATGCAGTGCAAGAGACGATTGAAAGATATGGATATCGACCGATTGCTAATTTGACAGGTCACAGAATTAAAAGGTACAATTTGCATAGTGGTGTTTCAATTCCTAGCGTTAGAGAAAGAGGAGGGCCTGTTCTAAAAACTGGAGATATAGTAGCAATAGAACCATTCGTAACAGATGGAGCTGGTAGAGTAGGTGGTAAGAGAAATTCAAATATATATCATCTAAGACAAATCCGCAATATTCGAGATGAAAAGGCAACTGAATTAATGATAGAAATACGAGACCGATACAAAGGTTTGCCCTTTGCTGAAAGATGGTTACATACATTCCAGAAAGATGCGACTAAAAATTTACAAAAACTTATACGCGCTGGAATTGTTTCCTATTATCCTGTTCTAGATGAATTAGGAAAAGGCATGGTAGCTCAATCTGAACATACATTAATGATAACCAGTAGTGGAAATGAGGTTTTGACTAAATGAAAGATTCGGAAGTAAAAAAACGATTAGATAAAGTTTTTAATTCCCCAATGTTACAAATAAATCTTCTGGCAGCTTTAACTGGAGCTTTTGCAGCTGTTATAACTTGGGCTTTCATAAATTTAACTAATACAATAAAAGATTTTTTCTATGGAGATAGTTTTGTGAATCATTCTCTAAGAGGTGCAGAAAATGAATGGCTTATAATCTTCATACCTGCTTTAGGTGGTTTAGTTGCAGGATTAATTATTGAGTATGGATCTAAGGATGCAAAAGGTGCTGGTGTTCCAATCGTAATGGAAGCTGTTGCTGTTAAACAAGCTAGATTAAGTGCAAAAAAAGGCGTTGCTAAATTCTTTGCTTCGGCGGCAAGTATTGGTACGGGGATGTCATTAGGGCGTGTTGGACCAATGATTGTTATCTCTTCAACTATAGGTTCTGAAATAGGACAACGAACTGGAAAAACTGTAGAAGAAACAAGGACTATAATTGGATGTGGAGCTGCAAGCGCAATAACTGCTGCATTTAATGCACCACTAGGTGGTGTTTTATTTGCAATTGAATTAATCCTAGCTGAACTTAAAACTCGGTCATTTATTCCAATTGTTGTTGCGGCAGTAATAGCTACAACAGTAAGTCGTAGTTTATCTGGAGATGTAGCTGCATTTGATAAAATACCACATTATACACTGGGTTCTCCGATTGAATATCCTTTCTATATTATTCTAGGCTTAATTGTTGGTTTAGCAGCTTCTATTTTTATAAAATTAATGAATTATGTAGAGGATAATATTGAAAATATTAAAGGAATACCAGTCCCCTTCAGAACTTGCTTAGGTGGGCTCTGTGTTGGATTAATCGCACTCTCTTTCCCACACGTACTAGGAAATGGTTTTGATGTCACTTCTGATTTAATATCATTAGATTCAGATAATACTAATGGACTGCTGATTGGAGATAGTTTTCCTGTTGATACGGACATTAGTTCAGGAATAACTAATTTATTAATTTTTATTTTATCAATTATGGCATTAAAAATAATTGCTACATCTATCTCAATTGGAAGTGGTGGTTCTGGCGGTATATTTACGCCCAGTTTGTTTATTGGTGCTGCAATTGGAGCAGGATTAGGTTTAGTTCTTTATGATATTGGGATTGTAAGCCACCCTGGTGCTTTTGCATTAGTTGGGATGGCTGCATTTGTAGCTTCAACTACACGAGCTACTTTAACTGCAATTGTACTTTTATTTGAAATGACTGCTACTTACGAGATAATTCTACCGCTAATGTTATCGTGTGTTGTTGCAGATGCAGTCTGTTATGTAATTTCTGAGCACTCTTTCTATACTTCTAAACTAGCTCGAAGAGGGATAAATATTGATCTGGGAGCTGGACAAGATTTAATGAGAATGATAGAAGTCAAAGAAGCAATGTCTAAAGAAGTTATGACTATTAAACCTGATCAACCCTTAGAATTAGCTCTACAAATTATAGAAGATACGGGACATATGAGTTTGCCGGTTTTAAATGAAAATGATGAATTGTATGGAATAATAACTTGGTCAGATATCCATGAAGCTGCAATTAAACATGAAAGACACCTAACTGTAAATGATTATTGTGTAACTGATTTAATTACTATCACTCAACAAGAAACCTTAGCCCAGGCATTAGACTCATTAAGCTATAAAGAAATTAGTCATTTACCAGTTGTTAGTAAAACAAATAGTAACGAATTGATAGGTATTATTACAAAAGGCGACATCATAAAAGCCTATAACAGGCACAGATTAGGTAGTAAAAAGACTAGTTGGCAGGAATAATTTGAGTGAAACAAGCTTTTAATTGATTACTATAAATGCTGAATAATGTCACCAGATGATAAAGGGGCTGAAATAGCAGTTGGGAATGGTTCTTCAAACAGAAGGGCAAAGAGTTCTCCAACACTTTTTAGTCTCTTTGAGAAAGTGGTAGACATAGTTAAAAAATATTGGTGAAAAAATGGCTTGGTTCGGCGGAAAAAAAAAAGGAAAGAAAAAACCTCCAGTTCTGGAGCCTGTAGGTGTACCTGCAGTTCAGGCTGCACCTGTAGCACAACCCGTTTTGCAGCCAGTGGTTAATCAAGAGATTCCAGCAGTTCAAGCTGCACCTGTAATTCAACCCGTTGTTGAAGTAGCACCTGTCGGTGTTGCTGCAGACAATAACGTAACGGTTTCTACCGAACCAGTTCCAGCTGCCGCACCTGGAGCAGTAGGATGGGCAAAGAAGAGTGTAAAACCATTAATGGATATTCACAAACGATTAGATCATATGATGGATTCAAAAGGGAAAAGTCTAGAAGACAGGTACAAAGACCGATTCGGAGATAAATTACCTGAATCAGTTACAACTGACTCTGCTCGTAAAAAATACAATGAAAATAAAGCTGAGGATAGCAATAAACCAAATATTGTCTTTAAACCAAGATCTAAACTTAAACTCACTCCAAAAAATAAAAGTAAAGCGATAACTGAAAAGAAAGTCAAAACAGAAGTTAAAACTGAAACAAAAGATGATAAGAAAGGTATCGGAAGTAAAATCGGAGGAGGAATTAAGGCAGGTGGTGCTAAAACTAAATCTGCAATTGGAAGTGCTGGTGCAGCAGTTGGGCGTGGTGCTGGTGCTGTAAAATCTGGTGTTGGACGTGGAGCTGGAGCTGTAAAATCTGGAATTGGACGTGGAGCATCCCGATTTATGGGATTATTCCGAAAAAGTGAAACCGAAGATATATCTGCTAAGAAAAATAAAAAAGATTACAGTTCAATGAAATTACCTGAATTAAAAGCTGAATTAAAGAAAAAAGGTCTAAAAACTTCAGGTAAAAAAGCTGAATTAATTAAAAGATTGAAATAATCTAACGATGAGTGATTATACTCACTATATCCTGATCTTTAACATTATGATTTAAACCTACAGTTTGACCTGGGAATTTTGCAGAGGGGCCCCAAACCTGTGAATAACGGAACTTACGTTTAAAATCGCGGTGTAAGCGTTGGCATATTTCAGTAATAGTAGTCCCTCTTCTAACTACCATTGGTTCCTTAAGGTCTGCTTTTTCACCTTGAGGCTTCATAAATATAGATATGAAATCCAGTGAATTATAAATCTGTTTTTTCAATTCTTTAATTCCTTTTTTTAAAGGTGCAGCCACTTCAATTACTTTCTTTTTACCACACATATTTTTGACTACAGATAATTGTTCTTTTTCAACCATATCTACCTTCGTAATAACATCAAAAGAAGGTACGTAAACTCTAGTTTTAGCTAAAATATCAACTAAGTCATCGATTGTAATTCTTTCTCTTAATACAACTTGAGCATTTACTATTCCATATTCCCGAACAATTGTCTTGATTGCTTCTTCCTCAAGCTCCTGAACAATCGTAGAAATAACCTCAATACCTCCAATACCTGTTTTTGAAACACTACCGTTAGGAGGACGACTATTGAGGCGAACGCCGGAATCAAATAATTCTTTGAGAATAACATGTGGAGCAGGATCTACAGCATCAACTACATGTATTATTAAATCTGCTGAACGTATAACTGAAAGAACTTCTTTACCACGGCCTGCACCTCTTGCAGCACCTTCAATTAAACCAGGTAAATCTAAAATTTGAATATTAGCATCTTTATACTTCAAAACTCCAGGAACTACATCCAAAGTTGTGAATGCATATGAACCTGTCTCACTATCAGCATCCGTAAGACAATTCAATAAAGTAGATTTACCAACACTAGGTAAGCCAACTAAAGCAACGGTCGCATCTCCTGCTTTACGGACCCCATATCCACTTCCTCTAGGTCCCGAAGAACTAACAACGACTTCTTCTCTTAATTGTGCTAATTTAGCTTTCAATTTACCTATATGATGCTGTGTAGCTTTATTGTACTTTGTATTCCCGATTTCTTCCTCGATTTCAGAAATCTTATCTGTAAGAGACACAAAGCTTCAGGTTTAAGGGGGGATTAAACGTATTGAGTTGACATCAACTATAATATTACACCACTATTTCCTCTAATATGGTATATCCTTGGAGCAATAAGGCAAAAGAAGAAGATACGGTTAAAGAAGAAGTTACTGAAAAAGAAGAAGTTATTATTGAAGAAGAACCAACTATAGTAAATGATGAAGATATTATTAAAGATACCGAAAAAGAAGAAGAAACTATAGTTTGGGATAATGATGACCCTAGAGCAATTTTACTAAATATTCTAAAACTTGAAGGATACAAAATGGATTCAGGAGAATTATTTAATGCATATAGAGAAGCCTCTAAAGAATCTGATAATTCTATAGTTATGGAATCATTTAAGAAGGGATTGGACCAACTTTCAGAACTTGGAAAAATAAGATCGGATAGTAATGGAAACATAATGACTATTCAAGATTTTAATAGAGAAAAATCACAACAAACTGATGATGAAGAAGACTCTGAGAAAGAGACTGAAGTAAAAGAAGAAAATGAAAAAGACACAGATAATAATCTTGAAGAAAATAATGAAAGAAGTAATGATGACTTAGAATCTATTATTCAATTAAAAGAAGAAACTGATTCATGGTTAATTGAAAAACTGAAGAACAATAAATCTAATAATAATGAAGCTGACTTGAGAGAAGAAGTTAAAGAACTTAAAGACAGAATAGAAAAATTAGAAAGTGTAATAAAAAACATTACAAAAGCATTTGAATAATGGTAGTTAAAGAGAAAAAAGGAAGGAAAAGATATATTCTTTTTAAACATTCAAATAAAGGTCCAAAAATTAATTTAAATAATTTTTTCAGAAAGAAAATAGGTAATTTAGAATCTAAAATAAAATGTAAATTGATTGAGGCTGATACTGAAAATGGAATTGTTAGAGTTGATCATAAATTATTAAAAAAATCAATAGATATTATGAATAATGAAAGTGAAATCCTTAACATAGTCACTATAAAAACAAGTGGAACCATTAAGGGCCTAAAAAAATCTTAGAGGAACCATTAATTATGGGACTAGCACTGAATAGTCAATGGTTGATGAAAATGATTCAGAAGGATGGGAAGAAACCCAATATGAATCCCTAGACTGGGGAGGGGATGAAAATAGTGAAAGTAATTCTGTTTCATTATATCCGGCTACCAGTAAACCTTCTCAGGCAGCTATTGCCTTACTTATCGCAGGATTTATCTTATTAGGTACAGCTACAACAATGAACGGAATTTTGAGTGACAGTGAGAAAATACAAGGAGTGACTATCAAATATAATGAAGTCATGGGTGAGATGGGTATTCAAGTCGATCAAGAAGACAATGAAATTGATGAATCCTTTGTGCGCCAAGTTTTGAAATTTGGCATGTTCTGGGAGTTAATATGTGCAATTCTTACGTTTGTTGCGAGTGCATTATTAATGATGAGGCAGAATTATAATATTGTCTTAATTGGATGTGCAGCAGCAATTATTGGTCTTGGAGGATTATTATTATCTACTCTTTTTGGAGCAATTGCATTATATCTAACTTTTCAAAGCAAACCAGAATTTGGCATAAATGATCAAGATGAGAGCTGGTGAGGTTGTTATCAGAACTATTAGATTATCTAAAAATTAAAGAGTTATATCCTCCACAAAAAGAAGCTATTACTTTTGTTGAAAAAGGCGAGTCGGTATTGATGTCTGTACCTACTGCAGCAGGAAAAACATTAGTCGCATACGCTGCTTTAATAAGGGCTGTAAAAGCGAAGAAAAAAGGAATCTATCTTGTACCCTTACGTGCGCTGGCATGGGAAAAAGTTAACGAATTAAAAGACATTTGCAAAAATATTTTAGATGGTGCAAAAATTGGAGTTTCTGTTGGAGACTATGACAAAGCCAGAGGATTATCAAAATATGATATTATCGTTTCAACTTCTGAAAGGGCTGATTCTTTAATCAGGCATAATCCCTCTTGGCTATCTGAAGTAGAATGCTTAGTTTCTGATGAAATACATTTGCTAAATGATTCTGGAAGAGGTCCTACTCTAGAAGTAACACTGTCAAAATTTAGAGAGATAAACCCAAACATACAAATTATAGGACTCTCTGCAACAGTTTCAAATTCAAGAGAAATAGCTGACTGGCTAGATGCAAGGTTAGTTGAAAGTGATTTTAGACCAGTACCTCTCAGAAAAGGAATATCACTCGACGGAACAGTTGAATGGGAAGATGGCGAAAAAAAATATATGGGACTGGAGGGTGTTGAAGGAATTGCAATTGATAATCTGCCTGAACAATGTTTAGTCTTTGTCGGAACTCGAAGATCGGCAGAAGCCCAAGCAAAGAAATTGAGTAGAATGATAGGAGGGAAATTGAATGCAGAACAAAGAAAGGAATTAGAAGTATTTGCTGATAAAATACAAAAAAATGCAGATGAAATTACATCGGTTGATTCTAATCTATCTAAATTAATTGCAAACGGTGTAGCATACCATCATGCTGGATTAACAAATAGACAAAGACTGTTAATTGAAACTGCGTTTAAAGAAAAATCACTGAAAGCATTATGTGCAACACCAACATTAGCTGCAGGCGTAAATTTACCTGCTAGAAGAGTTATTATCAGAGATTTAAGTCGTTGGGATTCTTCTTTTCAATCAAATCAACCATTACCTGTTTTAGAAGTTCAGCAGATGTTAGGAAGAGCTGGAAGACCGGGATTTGATGTTGATGGACAAGGTGTACTAATTGCTAAAAAAAGAGACCAAATCGAAACTTTTACAGAAAGATATTTTGAGGGTGAAACTGAACCTGTAATCTCTAGATTGGGCAGTGAACCTGCACTAAGAACTCATCTTTTGTCATTAATTACTTCAGGAACTATAGATACAAGAGAAGGCTTACATAAGTTCCTTGAAAAGACACTGTTTGGAGCTCAGGGTGAACTCTGGAGAACTCAACATAGATTAAACAAAGTTCTTGATTTTTTAGATGAAGAGAAATTAATAGAGATTAAAGGAAAAACTGATAATGAATTCCAACCGGCTAATGAAGTAATGGAAGAAAAATTGAAACCTACGCCTTTTGGAAGAAAAGTATCACAATTATACATAGATCCTCTATCAGGAGTCATAATTAGAAATGCATTAGAATCTGGTATTAAGGCAAACTCACTTGGATTATTGCACGCACTTGCAAGAACTCCTGATATCTATTCACTATATGTTAGAAAAAATGAGATGGAAACGTACCTAACACATCTTATGCAAATGGAAGGTGATCTAATGCTACCTCCACCCGTTGAACATATGGAATTAGAATTTTATTTATGGGACTTAAAAACAGCCCTACTGATAATGGACTGGATTGAAGAAACACCTGAAGAACATTTACTAAAACGCTATTCTACAACTCCTGGAGATATTAGAGCTAAAGTAGAAACTGCTGAATGGATACTTTATGCCATGAGTGAATTAGCTGAACTATTATCGCCCTCGAATACTAAAATGATTACAGAATTGAGAATTCGAGTAAATAATGGTGTTCGAAAAGAATTACTACCTTTACTTGAAATTGATTCAGTAGGACGGGTTAGAGCCAGATCGTTGTTTAATGCTGGATTCACAAGTCAAAGTTCAATCAGAGATGCAAGACCTTCTGAGTTAAGCAATATTTCTGGTATTGGAGCAAAGTTAGCTGAAAAACTAGCAGGAAGAAAAGATTCTGAGCAACTTCGGTTTGAGTTAGGCTAATTAACAGCACCCTTCTGGACATAAAATGGTTAGATTTGTCAAGGACCAACCAGATGCATACATTTACAGTAGCTTTGGTTCTAGAATGTTTGTAGCAGGATTTCTATTAACCTTAATTTTTATTTCAGAAGCAATTGCCGTCTACATGTTCAGTGATGTTATTCTTGACACTGCCGGATCTAAAGTCGGTTTTCTAATGAAAGTTCCTCTAATTAGTATGGCATTAACTGGAATAATTTACATTACAACTATGTTTATGCCAATTATTGGAGCTACCACCTTAGTTTCATTATTAGTTCTCAAACGAACTTATAAAAAATTAGAAAAATTAAATGTTGATAGTAGAAATTCTCTAACCCTAATTATGCTCGCAAGACTTGTTTTTATTGGGGCCGGATTAGCAACCTATGCTCCTTTGTTTATGATATTTGAGGCTATGATAAATAAAACAACTCCTGTTAGTACCATAAATTATTTTCAAACTCAATATATGAGCCTATTTTTCACTCTTTTGGGTATTGGTTTATTCCTAACTTTACTTTCTCCAATTGTACAACTTTATGGAAGAACAAAGAGTCGTTCACTTTTATTTTCAGGATTCCTTGCCTTTTTATTGTGTTCTATCATTATTTATCTAGGTAATGGAGATTGGAATATATCTATTTTTAAACTAAGCGAAAGTAGCGAATTTAAAAGCTCATTTGCGACTGCAATGGGTACTGTTGGTATATGTATTTTAATTATTTTTTGGATTATCTCAAGTAGTGCGAAATCTATACTAAAATATCAGAAATTGCACTTCACTATGAAATTAGGTGAATAATGGAATCTTGGGCTGAAAAATATAGGCCAAATAGTCTTTCGGACATCATAGGCAACACAAAAACAATTAGTCAATTACAAAACTGGGCTAGTTCTTGGGGTGAAAAAATGACTAAAAAAGGAGTTATCTTGTCAGGACCTCCTGGCTGTGGTAAAACTTCTGCTGCAATTGCCTTAGCTAATGATATGGGGTGGGAATTAATTGAACTAAATGCTTCAGATGCACGTTCAGGAAATGTAATTGAAGGCACTGCACTGAGGGCTGGATTGTTTCAAACTTTTGGAGTAAATGGCCTTTCAGATAGAAATTTAATATTATTAGATGAAGCTGATAATTTATACGAAAGAGCTCAGCAATCTAAAAATAAAACAAAGAATTATAGTGATAGAGGTGGTAAAAAAGCAATTTCTAAAACATTAGAAATGACAAAACAACCAGTAATAATTACTGTAAATGATTTGTATAATCTAACCAAAGGTACTGGTGCTAAAATTAAGAGACTAGCACTTACTTTGAAATTTCAACGACCTTCTGCAGTCTCAGTCTCAATGGTTTTAAACAAGGTTTGTGAAAAAGAGAATTTGAAGATAGATGAAGAAACAATTAGATCAATGGCTGAAGCTGCTAAAGGAGACTTAAGAGGTGCAATCAATGACTTGCAATCTATATCAGAAGGCAATAAAGTAATAGACAAAGAAGATTATGAAAAATTAGATTCAAGGGACAGAGAAAGTGAAATGTTTGATGCTCTGAATATAATTTTTAACAGTGATAATTATGAAGAACCACGAAAAGCTATATTCGATTTGCATGAACAACCAAGAGATGTCTCTACATGGATTAGTGATAATATCCCTATAGTATACAAGCATCCTAATGATATTGAAAGGGCGTATGAAAGAGTAGCATATGCTGATTTACTATTAGCTCGGGTTTCTAAAACGCAAAACTATGGACTTTGGGGTTATGCTTCAGAAATGATGTCAAGTGGTGTAGCTCTAGCAAAATCTCATCCAACAAGTGGAAGACGTTTACAATTTCCATCATGGATTCGAAAAATGGGTGCTAGTCGCTTTAAACGTGCATACCGAAATTCCCTAGCTAAAAAAATTGGTGGAGTAACACATTTATCAATTAAGGAATCTAAAATGGAACAATTAGCAGTTATTTCTGCAGTTTGCAAAAGTGATATATCTAAGGCTGCAAAAATCACCGGTAAAATGGATTTAAATGAAAATGAGTTAGCCATTTTAATGGATCTTGAGAAAAAAGATAAAAAAATCTCTTTGATTATGGAAGAATCACAGCAATACAGACAAGAAAGGGATGTAGTAACATTAGATTATCGAGCCCTAGAAATTGAAGAAAAAGAAGAAGATGAACCTACAAAAATAACTCCAAAAAATGATAGTAAGCAAAAAAGTCTATTCGAATTCTAACTGTAACTTCTGTTGATCTGAAACTCCTAAACGACTTGCTGCGACACCTAGAAGACGTATTGGTTTTCCTGGCTTCCAATTTTCATAAAGTAAAGATTTGGCTACTTTATAGATGTCTTCGGATTTATTTATTTCACCAGAGACTGTTCTTTGACGCGTGATTGTTTTGAAATCAGGCCAACGCAACTTGATTGTTATTGTACGTGCTGAGCGTCCCATTTGACCTATACTTTCGGAAACTTCTTTACATAATTCTTGTAATGCTAACTCTACCTTTTTCGCATCTTTGATATCTACATCAAAAGTAGTCTCCGTTCCTTGTTGCTTAGCTATCCAAGGTGAGGGATCAACTGGTCGATTATCAATTCCTTTTGATTTGTTTTTCAAATTGACTGAATATTGGCCAAATACCGGCTGTAATTTCTGAATATCTATAGAAACTAGATCTGAGCATATTTGAATACCTAGGCCATTCAAAATAGATGCAGTTTTAGGGCCAATACCATAAATCTTACGAATTTTTAAAGGAGCTAAGAATTTCGATTCATTACCAGGTTCAACAATAGTAAATCCCTCGGGCTTATCGAAATCAGAAGCTATTTTGGCTACTAATTTTGATGTTGCGAGTCCTGCTGAAGCTGGTAAATTGGTTTCAGTCTTTATTCTTTTTAAAATGGTTTGAACTAAAGCTGCCGGATTTTTCTGAAGTGATAAATCTACAAAAGCTTCATCGACACTCATTCTCTCAAGTGTACCATATCTAGATAGAATTTCCATAACTTTGGCTGAAGAAGAACGAATTAAAGGTCTATTAGATGAAACTAACTTCAGATTGGGACACAACTTTCGAGCTTTACTAGAAGCCATAGCCGAACGCACTCCTTCTTCACGAGCCTCGTAAGAAGCTGAAGCAATAACTCCTCTTTGGCCTGGCCTACCTCCAACAGCTAAAGGTATTCCATAATCTTCAGGATGCTCTAGAATATGTACATTCACAAAGAAAGCATCCATATCTAGATGCAAAATTGCTCGCGGCCATTCTATTCTTTCCACATCTCCCTAAGGAGGGGAGGAATTACTTTTAATCCCGAAGCTCTGAGCTAAATAATGGAAATTGACCCTTGGGCAAGTAAAGGTGTTAAAAATTACAAAGAAATTTGTGATAAGTTTGGTCTTGATATGATAGATCATACGAAACTACCAAATCCAACTCACTTACACAGAAGAGGAATAATTTTTGCACATCGTGATTTAGATAATGTTCTTAATGCAAGAAAAGCAGGACGACCCTTTGGTGTTCTATCAGGATTAATGCCATCAGGACAAATTCATTTGGGTCACAAAATGGTTATTGATCAAGCTAAATGGTTTCAAGTGCTTGGAGGAGATGTTACCATAACTGTAGCTGACTTAGAAGCTCATGCAACAAGAGGATTAAGTCTTGAAAAATGTAGAAAATATGCCATTGATGAATATATTTCTAATTATGCTGGAATGGGATTAGATCCTGATAAAACATCAATTTACTTTCAATCAGAAAGACCAATTGTTCAAAAATTAGGTTTTACTTTGGGAACAAAAACTAATCTATCAGAAATGGAAGCAATTTATGGTTTTTCAGGTAAGACAAGTTTAGCACATGTGCAATCACCATTAGTCCAAGCTGGTGATATTGTGCATCCTCAAATGGATGAGTATGGTGGATTAAGGCCAATCGTAGTTCCAGTAGGTATTGATCAAGACCCGCATATCCGATTAACAAGAGGAATGGTATCGAAGACTAATTGGTTTAATGTAAATCAAAATAAGAATGGTAACTTGACTATTGGATTGTCAATCCAAGATAATAACCAAGAAATAATGGGAATGAGAAATGACGGTGGTATTGATAGAAATCAGAGAAAAATTATTATTGATAAAGCCGTTAGTGCAATTAATAAAGCAGGTTTCAATCAAATTAATTCAAACCCAAAACATGGTACTATTGATATCAAAGATGCCATCGCTGAAAATCAAAATGATATTCAATATCAATTATTAAATCTTGAAAGACAACTAGGAGGTATGGGATTGATGCAACCATCTTCAACATATCACCAATTTGCAGTTGGTATGACTGGAGGGAAAATGAGCTCAAGTCAACCTGAAACCACAATTTTCTTAAATGATTCAATGAAGAGTATTGAAAAGAAAATTAAGTCATCATTTTCAGGTGGTCAAGGCACTGTTGAAGAGCACCGAGCAAAAGGTGGAAATCCAGATATAGATGTTGCATATCAATATCTTCGTTATTTCTTTGAAGAAGACGATAACAAATTAGAAAAAATTAGAGAAGATTATGTGTCTGGAAAACTTCTTACTGGTGAAATTAAATCAATTTGTATTGAAAAAGCATCTGAATGGATGAAAAACCATCATGAACTAAAAGACCAAAATCAGCATTTGATTAAAGATTTTTTAAAGTAGAAATATTAGCTACTTCACGGTCTAATATTGCTGGCATTGTTTTAATCAATAATTTCTGCATTTGTTGAATAGAAATTTCATAACCGAACTTTGACAAAGAAGTGTGTTTTCCAATTGGTAAGCCACAACCCTCTACTGACTCAATTCTATTATTTGGTGTACTCAAATTTATGTCAAAACCATGCCTAGAAACCCATTTACTAAAGGCTAATCCAATACTTGCAATTTTATAGTCATTGAACCAAACCCCTTGCATTGCATCGTTACGAACCCCAGTAATACTAACTAACGATAGTGAAGACAGAATCCAGTCTTCAATTTTTGTTATTACTCCTCGAACTGATTCCTCTTTCCACTTGAATATAGGATAGCCAACTAGCTGTCCAGGTCCATGCCAAGTCAAACCACCACCCCTGTCCACATTAGATGAAGCAAAACCTTCTGGGGCTTGAATATTGTCAAGCATTCCTCTTCTACCAACCGTTACAATCTCAGGATGTTCCACAAAAATTAAAGTATCTCTAATTTCATCTTTAATTCTTTTCTCTTGAAGTTGAATCATTAACTGGTCAATTTCACCATGAGATGAATTACCTGCTTGAATTATATCGGTTGGAATCACTTTGAAATATGGATTGCATGACCCAATCCAGCAAGTGCAGACTCTGCGAAAGCTTCTGTTAAAGTAGGATGTACATGAATAGTACCTGCAATATCATCTAACCGAGCACCCATCTCTATTGCAAGCGCAAATTCTCCAGATAATTCAGAAACATGTGAACCAACGGCGTGTATGCCTACTATTACTTGATTATCTGCTCGGGCTGTAATTCTTACAAAACCCCCGTCCGAACCAGCATCCATAGCTAATGCCCTTCCACTGGCTGCAAATGGGAATTTACCAACTATTGTTTCTATTCCTTCATCTTTAGCCTCATCGGGAGTTAAGCCAACACCAACAATTTCAGGATCTGTAAAGCAAACTGCTGCAATTGAAACTGGATCAAAAGCCCTCTTATGATCGGCTATAATTTCAGCTACCATTTCACCTTGAGCTGATGCTTTGTGAGCAAGCATAGGTTCGCCTACTATATCTCCAATAGCCCATACATTCTTCATTGATGTGCGACATTGATTATCTACTTTTACAAATGGACCTTCCATATCAACGGCCATCTTCTCTAAACCCCAACCTTGTGTATTGGGTTTCCGACCAACGGTAACAAGAACCTTATCTGCCTTAATCTTATGATCTTTGCCTGAAGAATCAGTGTATTCTACTGTTGTAACTTTGCCTTTGGTAGTAGCTCCCTTAGCCTTGGCACCTAAATTAACTGTGACTTTATGTTTACGAAGCCACATTGTAATAGGGCGCGTCATTTCTGAATCATATATTGGTAAAATTTGATCTAATGCTTCAATGAAAGTAACTTCTGAACCTAATTTTCTGTAAGCTATGCCTAATTCAAGACCAATATAACCCGCTCCAATTACAACTAATTTTTTAGGAACCTCATCTAATTCAAGCGCTTCAGTAGAAGAAATAATGTTGTTATCAAAAGGCATGAAAGGTAATTCAACTGATTGTGAACCATTTGCTAGAATTACATGCTCAGCGTTGATAATCCACTCTTTTTCCCCGCCACTGACTTCACATGTTTTAGCATTACGGAATTTAGCCCAACCTGAAACTAATTCAACCTTAGCTGCTTTAAGTAATCCTTCAACACCCTTATTCAATTTAGTAACTATAGACTCTTTCCATGCTACCATTTCTTTCATATTCACTTTGGCCTTTCCAGAAACACTAATACCCATATTTCCTTTTCCAGAATGCTTTTCTAATTCCTCAAAAGAAGAAGCTGCATGAATTATTGCCTTAGAAGGAATACAACCTCTAATCAAACATGTCCCTCCAGCCCTAGAACCTTCAACAATAACTGTATCTAAACCAAGTTGACCTGCTCTAATAGCTGCAACATAGCCTCCAGGACCTGCACCTACAACTAATACCTTACAATTACGTATTTCTGCCATAATAATATCACATAAATATTTTAGCTGGATATTCAAGCATTGATTTCAATTCTTGAATTAACAATGCCCCATCATAACCATCTACTATTCGATGGTCAAAAGAAGAAGTGACATTCATCATCTTACGAACAACTACTTCACCATCTCTAACAACTGCACGATCTCTTGCTGCATGAATACTAACTATAGATACTTCTGGATGATTAATAATTGGAGTAGCTCCTAAACCACCCATTACACCTAAACTAGTTATTGTAATTGTTGAACCAGTCAATTCATCAATTGTAGCTGTTTTCTCTCGAGCTGAAGAGGTTACTCTCATGAGTTCATTTGCAGTATCCCAAACATCTCTAGACTCAGCATGCTTGATTACTGGAACCATTAGTCCATCGTCTGTTTGTGTAGAAATCCCAACATGAACTGCCTCATGTCTAAAAACAACGCCCTTTTCTTCATCGTAAATTGCATTACACTGTGGGAATTTTCTTACTGCTTTGATTAAACCTTGAATAATAAATGGAAGATAAGTTAACTTTGGTTGATTATCTAAACGAGTAGCATTCAAATGCTGACGTAAACTTTCTAATTCAGTAACATCAACTTCTTCAAAGTATGAGAAGTGGGCTGCACTACGCTTGCTAATTGACATCTTTTCAGCAATTTTACGACGCAATCCAATAACTGGAACTTCTTCAACTCCAGTCATCTTTACTCCAGATTGAACTGCTGCTAATCTTCCACCTCCTGAAATAAATGAATCTAAATCATCATGAGAAATACGGCCTGCAGGACCTGTTCCTGGAACTTGTGATAGGTCTACTCCAGCTTCTCTAGCCCTTCTTCGAACAGCTGGCGAGGCTAATGGCTTTGTCCCTGAAGACTGTACGGGTGCTGCAACCGGAGGTACTGGTTTTGACACGACAGGTTGAGCTACTGGTGTTGGTTCTGGTGTTGGTTCTGGTGTTGGTTCTGGTGTTGGTTCTGGTGTTGGTTCTGGTGTTGGTTCTGGTGTTGGTTCTGGTGTTCCTTTACCATCAACTTCAAACACAATTAACTCAGCTCCAACAGGAATCATGTCTCCAGGAGTTCCCGTTGTAGAAACTACTTTACCATTAACTGTAGATGGAATTGCAACTGTAGCCTTATCAGTCATAAGTTCTACTAAAGGTTCATCTTCCTTTACTGTGTCTCCAGGTTTAACATTCCATTTTACGATTTCACCCTCAACAACTCCTTCGCCGACATCCGGCAGCTTGAATACGTGTTTTGCCATTTTAGCTCTCCATTACTTTCTTCATTGCCTCTATAACTCTTTCCTGACTAGGGAAATAATGCCATTCCAAAGAATGTGGAAATGGCGTATCCCATCCAGTAACGCGCACAATTGGCGCCTCTAAGTGATAGAAACATGATTCTTGAATTTGTGCAGATAATTCACCACCAAAACCACTGGTTCGGGGTGCTTCATGCACAATAACACACCTTCCAGTTTTCTTAACAGATTCAGTAATAGTATCTATATCAAGAGGGACTAAACTTCGTAAATCAATTATCTCTGCATCTATACCACTAGAAATTGCAGCCTCTCGAGCAACATGAACCATAGTTCCATAGGCAAGTACTGTTACTTTACTTCCAGGTCTCTCAATTGAAGCTTGACCAAGAGGTATTGAATAATAATCTTCAGGAACTTCTCCCTTAGGATGAGTATCCCACTTCAATGCTGCCTTTTTGTGATCTCCATCAAAAGGACCATTGTACAGCCTCTTTGGTTCAAAGAAAATTACGGGATCATCATCTTCTATAGCTGTAATCAGAAGACCTTTGGTATCATGAGGATTAGAAGGCATAACTACCTTCAATCCAGGTGTATGCGTAAAATATGCTTCAGGACTTTGTGAATGGTAATGCCCTCCTCTTATTCCACCGCCGCTTGGAGTCCTAACCGTTACTGGTGCCCAATACTCACCTCCACTTCTATACCTTAACTTAGCGAGTTCGTTAGTTATCTGATCAAATGCAGGAAAAATGTAATCTGAAAATTGAATTTCAGCAACAGGTCTCAAACCATTGATTCCCATACCTATTGCTGTAGAAAGAATACCACCTTCTGATAATGGAGAATCAAATACTCTATGTTTACCATACTTGGACTGAAGACCATCAGTACATCTGAATACTCCACCAAAATAACCTACATCTTCTCCAAAAATACATACATTAGGATCTTTTTCAAGAACTATATCTAAAGCCGAATTTACGGCCTGTATAATATTCATTTGAGACATTCTAAATTCCTAACTCCTGCCTTTGCTTTCTCAAATGTCTTGGAGGCTTCTTGTAAACATCCTCGAATAAAGTCTCTTCTGAAGCCCATGGCCCTTCACCTAAAGTACCATGTTTTTCAGCTTCTTTGTAAGATTTAATTACCAATTCATCTAATTCTTTTTCTAATTTCTTTTGATCTGTATTAGACCATTTGCCTAAACTGATTAAATGATTTTTTAATCTTTCAAGTGGATCACCTAGTGGCCATGATTTCCACTCATCTTTAGGTCGGTATCTAGTTGGATCATCACTAGTTGAATGTGCCTCAGCCCTATATGTGAAAACTTCAATGAAAGTAGCGCCTTCACCTTTACGGGCTCTTTCGGCAGCCCAACTTGTAACTGAGTAAAGGGCTAAGAAATCATTACCATCAACTCTTATGCTTGGTAAATCATACGCAATTCCTCGTGCAGCAAATGTAGACTCACCTGATGAAAAATTCTTGTGGGTTGATATTGCCCATTGGTTATTAACTACATTTAGAATAACTGGAGCTTTGTAAACTGAAGCAAAATTAATTGCGTAATGAAAATCACCTTCAGCCGCAGTTCCATCACCCAACCAAGAAATTGATACATTATCCTCACCTTTGTAAGCTGAAGCCATTGCACAACCTACGGCTTGTGGAAATTGTGTTCCAACAGGACTAGAAATAGAAACTAAATTCCCTTCTTTCCAGGAATAATGAACTGGCATTTGTCTACCTTTCACATTATCTTTAGAATTTGTGATACAATGGCATATCATATCTACTAAATTCCGCCCTCTAACAAATTGTAAGCCTGGTTGTCGATAGGATGGGAAAAGAATGTCGTCTGGTCTCAAAGCCATTCCTTGTGCTATTGCAACCGCTTCTTCACCAAATGATTTCATGTAAAAAGATAATTTACCCTGGCGTTGCATTGTTAACATACGATCATCAAATATTCTTAGAAGAGTCATATGTCTTAATCCTTCTTTGAGAACTGAAGGTTTGAGCTTAGGATTCCAAGAACCAACTGCCTTATGCTTATCATCTAAGACTCTAACAAGACCAAAAGCTAAGTCTCTAATTTCTGAAGGATTTACCAAAACATCAGGTTTTTCGAACTCACCTGCTTTTGGTAATTTTAAACTCGTAAAATCAGGATTATCGCCTGGTCTAAACGGAGCATCTGGCACATGTAATGTTTTTTTCTTACTCATGCTACCACCTTTAATTCGGAATCTATCGTCTGACCATTAGCTGCTGCAACTAAAGATTCAGCACGATAAGATGACCTAACCATTGGACCTGAAGCTATAGCTTTGAAACCCATTGTTTTTGCTATGTGGGCCAGCCTATCAAAAGTTTCAGGTTTAGGAAATGAGACTACTGGATGATATCCTGGACCTGGAGAAAGATACTGTCCTAAAGTCAAAAGATCTACTTTTGCTTCTCTCAAAGCTTTGAATGTTTCAATTATATCTTCTTCAGTTTCACCGAGGCCTAACATAATACTTGATTTTGTTAATAAATCTGGACGAAGCTCCTTAGCTTTAGATAATATCATAATACTTTGATCAAAAGTTGCTCTAGGGTCTCGAACGCGAGGAGTCAATCTACTGACTGTTTCTACATTATGTGCAAATACTTTCAACGGTGCATTATCTAATAAAGATTCCAAAGCTTTGAGATTACCACTTAAATCACTACAGAGCAATTCTAATCCTATATCTGGATTCATTTTATGAACCTCATCTAAACATCTACGATAATGCGAAGACCCTCCGTCTTCTAAGTCATCACGATTAACAACCGTAATAACAGAGTATGCTAAACCCATTGTTTGAATTGCTTCAGCTAGTTTTTGCGGTTCATCTTCTTCAGGTGGAGGTGGAATACGAATTGTATCCACTGCACAAAATCGACAACCTCGTGTACAGGCTTTGCCTGCAACCATAAAAGTTGCAGTTCCGCGACCCCAACAATCATGAATATTGGG
>JBJLBX010000021.1:0-26751 GCA_045567955.1 Candidatus Poseidoniales archaeon
AACACATAGTTCCAAACCATTTCCCTGCTAAAAATTCAGGAAGATATATTCCTTTTAATTTCTCACTACCGTGATTATTTATACAATGATAAGCTCCCTTAGTAAGTCCCATATAAATTCCCAAAGACATGTTTGTAGAACATGATATTTCATCTGAAAAAACACTGATTGAAGTAGGAAACTCCATCCCTCCATATTTTTGATCACCAAAAAGTGAAGTGAGACCAGCCTCAATAACGGCCTCTGAAGCTTTCTTCATACTAGGTGGTAAAATTACATTTCCATTTTCAAATTTAGCCCCTATCTCGTCAGAATCTTTGTTTGATGAAAGCCATACTTCTTCTGAAAGTGTCGAAAATTGATCTGAAATCATTTCTATTGTTTCCCATGTCGCTTCTTCAAAACCTTCATAGCCTTTTATTTGTTCTTCAAAATCTAAAACTTCTCTCAAAATAAATTCATATTCCCTTTTTGGTGCTTTGTATTGTACCATAACTAATTCCTCAGAGGTTTTCCTGTAGTAAGCATAGATTCTATTCTATCCATTGTTTTTTCGGTCTTCATCAAAGCCATTATTCCCTTTTTTTCCATTTCCAAAATTTTATCATCTGAAACTGTCTCAGTCGGGTCTGTATCTCCCCCTGTCAAAATATAAGCCAATGAATCAGTTACAGTCACATCATGAGGTGTCGCATGACCTGCCTTTTCCAAATCTTTTACAGCAAGATCTAAAGTAGCTTTACCGGAAGGTCCTGGTAAATGATGATTATTGGGCAATGGAGCTTCATAACCCTTAACTAAATCTAAACACTTTTGTTTAGCATCATATAATAGACGAGACCTATTCATTGTAATATCATCACCAGAATTAAGGAATTTTAGTGATTTTGCTTCCTGTGCACTTGTAGCTACCTTGGCAGTCCCTATATTCTGAAATATTTTTACTATAGATGCCATTGGTCCTTTCGGTTGATTAGGGTCGTTATTCCATCGTGTAATCATTTCCTTACATCCTCCCCATGCTGGAACCAAACCAACTCCTACTTCTACTAAGCCAATATAGCTTTCTGAATGTGCTTGAATTGAATCACAAGCCAATAAAACTTCACAACCACCACCAATTGCTAATCCTGATGGTGCACCAACAACTGGAAAATTTCCATGTTTTAACATCATAAAAGTCATTTGGCCTCCGAAAACAAATTTTTCGGCTTCTTCCCAGGCCCCAACATTGGCTACAAAACTAGATAAACCTAAGTTTGCACCTGCTGAAAAATTGGAACCATCATTGCCAATTACTAACCCCTCAAAATCTCCATTTTCACAGAGAGTTGAAGCCTCGCTTAATACTTCCATTATCTGTGGATCCATAGCATTCATTTTACTATGGAATTCAACTAGCAAAATTTTATCACCCATATTCCACAAACTTGCTGATGAATTTCCAAATATTGTTTTTTGTCCTCTTTTTATTTCTTTTACACTTAAATGACCTTCTGAACTTTCTATTTTGCTATAACTGCCATCAATATTGAAATACAAACTGGTTTCATCATTATCCTCATAAAATTTTCTTTCTCCAACTTTAATTAATAAATCTGGAACTTCAAGATTATCTTCAATAAGTTTGGAAGCAAACCAGGATGGGCCTAAATCATCCAGCATTTGGAATGGACCTTTTTTCCAAAGAAAACCATTTTTCAGCGCATTGTCCACATTAACAATGTTTTCTGTAATTTCTGGAACTAAAGAAGCCGCATAGCTCAATGTTTTCGAAAGAACACTCCATGCATACTCTCCCCCTTTATCATCAAATTCAACCAATGCTCTAAGACCCTTCTTTGCAGCCTTAATACTTTCTAAATTTGACTTAATTGAAGTATTATATTCTCCGGTTTTTAAGTCTCTACTCTCCTTAACTCGAATTCCATTACTATCATTGATACGGTAAAACCCGCCTTTTCCTTTGCGTCCAGTATATCCGGTCTCGACCATTTCTTTCAATAAAGAATCTATGCCAAATTTGGATTGTTCTTTAACTCCCAGATTATACTTGTCATCATCTGGTAAATTATGTGATAAACTTTCAGTTACATGTGGAATCAAGTCCAAACCAACAACATCTCCTAAAGCAAAAACTCCGGTTTTAGGAGCTCCAATTGGCCTTCCCATAATTGCATCAGCTTCTTCAACTGTAAGATTAGCCTTGAAAGCTTCAACCATTGCAGTAAGTGACCAAAACATTCCTATTCTATTACCGATAAAACCAGGAGTGTCATTACAAATTACTACTTCTTTACCTAATTTAACGTCACAAAAATTAATAATTGCTTCTAATTTTTTGTCATCCACTTTCTTATCTGATACAATCTCTAATAAACGTAAATATCTTGGAGGATTAAAAAAATGTGTTATGAAAAAATCATTCCTAAACGATTTTGGCATACCATCTATTAACTGATTCCTAGGTATTGTTGAAGTGTTTGAGGTTACAATAGAAGATTTTTTCCGATATTTATCAATCTTTCTAAAAACATCATGCTTTATTTCTAATTTTTCAAGAACCACTTCAATTATCAAGTCCGAATCACTGATCAAATCTAAATTATCTTCTAAATTACCTGGCGTTATTAATTTTGCATTGTCAGGATGCATTAATTGTGAGGGACTGCCTAGTTTGACAGGTTTCAACATTTTAGATATTGCTGACTGAGAAATCACATTTCTGTCTTCAGAACCAGTAGGTACAATATCTAATAAATTTACTGGAAGACCTGCATTAGCAACTTGAGCTGCTATACCGCTCCCCATAAGCCCAGCTCCAATAACAGTAACCTTTTCTATTTCCATTTACGCTCTCTCAAGTACTGTAGCACAACCTTGACCACCACCAACACACATTGTTGAAAGTGCATATCGTCCACCTTCTGCTCGAAGTAAGGATGCAGCTTTACCTGTAATTCTTGCACCACTGGCACCTAAAGGATGCCCTAGCGCTATAGCTCCCCCATGAACATTCAACTTAGACATATCTATACCTAATTCTTGTACACAAGCTAAACTTTGGGCTGCAAAAGCTTCATTCATCTCTATAATATCTATATCTTTGATATCTAAACCAGCTCGCTTTAGTGCCTTCATGGAAGAAATTACCGGACCTATACCCATTATTTCAGGACTACAACCTGAAATTGCCATTCCTCGTATGTAGGCCATAATATCTAAATTATTTGATTTTGCATAATCTTCTGAACAAACTATGACTGCTGAAGCGCCATCTGTTAAAGGAGATGAAGTACCTGCTGTTACGACTCCTTCCTTATCAAAAGCAGGTTTTAATCCAGCCATAGATTCTAAATTAGTTTCTGGACGGATGCAACCATCTAAATTAATATTATTTATAGAAATTATTTCATCATCAAATTTACCCTCTTTTTGTGCTTCAGAAGCCTTTTGGTGGCTCTTGAGAGACATCTCTTCCTGTTCTAAACGTGTAATTGAATATTTCCTAGCTAAGTTTTCAGCTGTATGTCCCATTCCTATGTAGGCATCAATATCTACCAAACTGGGATTTAACATTGGGTTAAATCCAGGCATTGGAACTCTAGTCATAGATTCCACACCACCTGCAATGAATAATTCACCAGAACCAGACATAATAGATCCTGCCGCTTGATGGATGGCTTGCATAGAAGAAGCACAAAAACGATTTACTGTAACTCCTCCAACACTTATTGGCAATCCTGAAAGAAAAACCACATTCCTAGCAAGATTCATACCTTGCTCACCTTCTGGGAAAGCGCAACCAAGTATCAAGTCCTCAATATCTTCAGTGTTAATGCCTGATTTCTGAATCAATTCTTTAACAACGATTCCTGCTAAATCATCAGGCCTTGTTTTACTCAATTCACCTTTATTGGCTTGTGTAAAAGCTGAACGTGCATAACCACATATCACTACATTGTTCATACTTAGACATATTATCATTACTATATAAAGGTAATTAATTTTATCAAATTTATGAAACATTTATATACTACTGCTTTAATTTTAAAACATGGAACGAGTCTCCCAGACTGAGAAATTAGCTTCAGAAAAACAGATTAGGATTTTAAAGCAGCTAGGATTAACTGAAGATGAAGCGAAAATTTATCATGTTTTACTTGTATCAAAAGAATCAACTGTTGGCAAAATAAGCAGATCTATAAATTTTTCAAGAGCAAAGATATATGGAATTATTGATAATTTATTATCTGAAGGTATAGTGTTAGAAGGAAACAAACATCCAAAAACATATACTCCAGTAGATCCTTCACAGATTTCAGAAAGAAAATTAAGAGAAGTGGAAGAAGCTACAAAATCAGTTCAATCTGAATTATCGCCACTATACCAATCAAAGCCTATTGATTATTTAGAAACTGTAACCGTTAAAGACATGGAAATATTCTCCCAAGTTATTTCAATGTGTGAAAGAGCCAATACTTCGATAGACTTGATTGCATCTATTTTACCTTCAGAAATGCCAAGAAATGTTTGTAGAGCTTTTTCAGACGCGAGCTCTAGAGGAGTCAAAGTAAGAATGTTATTTCCGAAAAAGGGGAACAATTTAGATTTATCACGTTTAAAAGGGTTTTTTGAAATAAGATTAACCAGCTCCATGCCTGCTGCAGGAATTATATTAGTTGATGAAAAAGAATTTTGTGTTGGAGGTTTAGATGTTCCTGAATCAATAAATACTTTGCTAGGGATGTGGATGAATCAGTCTGAACTTGCAAGTTTAGCAAAATTAATATTTAACAATATATATGATAATTCTGAAATATATGATAACTAAATCATACCTGTAAGATAGTCATCAAGTCCCATATATTTTGCAATTAACAAAGATATAATCATACCTATCAACCTATAAACTCCGAATCGGAAAATGAGTCGTGTCAAAAAACCAATTGCTGTAACATTGTCTTTTGGTTCTGCATCTGCATTTGCGAAGGGATCTCTATCTGTAACATCAATTCGACTCATAAACAACTATCTCAACTATAGATTAAAGATTATGTTTAGGACATAATGATATTAATTCGTCTTTGATTCAAATAATATGAGTTCACATCCCACTAACGAACCTATACTGAATTATGAACCTGGAAGTAAGCACAAATCTGATTTAAAAAAAGAAATCAATAAACAATTAAGTGAAGTTCTGGAAATTCCCTGCATTGTAAATGGAAAAAAAATATACACCAATAATACAGTCACACAAGTCGTGCCTCATAATCACAAACATATCTTAGCAAACGTTCACTTAGCTGGGAAAAAGGAAATAGAAGAAGCATGTAAATCTGCTGTAAAAGCTCAAACTGATTGGATTGCACTTGGTATGGAAAATAGAGCTCAGATTTTCGAAAAATGTGCTGATTTACTTGCTAAAAAATGGAGAATGAAAATAAATGCAGCTACAATGCTAAACCAAAGTAAGACTGTTTTTCAAGCTGAAGTTGATGCTGCTTGTGAATTGATTGACTTTTGGAAATTTAATGCACATTATGCAAGAGAATTTCATGACCAATTACAACCTCTAGTATCTCCTGAAGGAACTCTAAATACTACTGAGATAAGACCTCTAGAAGGATTTATTCTTGCAATTACTCCATTTAATTTTACAAGTATTGCAGCTAACTTACCTAGTGCACCAGCCTTAGTAGGGTGTACTGCAATATGGAAACCAAGCAGGAACTCATACTATTCAAATTATCTATTAATGCAATTAATGATGGAAGCTGGCTTGCCTAATGGAGTAATAAATTTCTTGCCAGGTTCTGGATCTGAAATATCTGAAACTGCACTTGCAAATCCTGATTTTGCAGGTATTCACTTTACAGGATCAACAGGTGTATTCCAAGGAATATGGCAGAGAATTGCTAAAGCTCTACCTTCACTAAAAGGATATCCGCGTATAGTTGGAGAAACTGGAGGGAAAGACTTTGTCGTCGCCCATCCAGACTGTGACAAAAGAGGACTTCTGGTTGCTTTACTAAGAGGCTCTTTTGAATATCAAGGACAAAAGTGCTCGGCTGCAAGTAGAGCATACATACCTGAATCGGTCTGGAATGGAATAAATGAAGATTTAATATCTGAAATTAATAAGATTAAAATGGGAGATTGTAATGATTTTACAAATTTTATGACTGCAGTTATTGATAAAAGAGCTTTCAAAAAAATAACGGGATATATTGATAGAGCAAAAAATGATTCTGATTGTCATATAGTTGTGGGTGGAAATAGTGATAATAGCAAAGGATGGTTTATTGAACCTACAATTATTGTTACTAAAAATCCTGAATCTGAAACAATGGTTGAAGAAATATTTGGTCCTGTTTTAACTGTTTATGTTTATGATGATAAAGATTTTGACAGCGTGCTAGACCTCTGTGATAAGGCTTCACCATATGCACTTACAGGTTCTATCTTTTCAAGTGATGAAGAAAATATTCAAAAAGCCTATGACAGACTAAGATTTACTGCAGGTAATTTCTACATCAATGATAAACCAACTGGAGCTGTTGTTGCTCAGCAACCCTTTGGAGGAGCTAGAGCTTCAGGGACTAATGACAAAGCTGGAGGTCCTCTGAATTTACTTAGATGGATTTCTCCAAGATCTATAAAGCGAAACAACCTAGAGATACATGATTGGGAATACCCCTTTATGGATGAGAACTAATCTTCTTCTGAAGATTCACCATCATCATCTGGAATTGCAGCATCACTTCTTTCAGGCTCTTTAAAGTCAGAACTAGATTCAGTAGACTCTTCAACATCAGAACTATTATCTTCTGATTCTTCTACTACAGATGTAGCACTCTCTGAAGAACTATCCAAGTCAGTCACTGAATTCATGGCACCGCCGTTCTGATAGTATACATAAAAACCTGCAGCTAATGAAATAATAGAAGTTCCGATAAGGATTGAAGGAAGAGTTTTTGTTCCAAGATTATAACTATTAACTTTATCTTGTTCAGCTTCAATTTGACCATCTACTGTTTTATCAGTATAAGCTCCATTAAGAGTTAAAACTGTAACTTCATTTCCTTGGTAATATTGTGCAAGAGCTTGTCTTTTAGCTGAAGATGAAGCCTCATCTATAGACTCTTGAGTATAATTAGCTACTATATCTCTTAATGTAGCACCTCCCAAACCATCAACTGCCAGAGGAACTTTAATTTGAATATCATACTTCTGATCTAAAATGGTACCAGTAACTGGATCTATCCATACATCTTCATAATAATCCATATCCAAACCCCCAATATTGGAATTATACAAAGAACCGGAGTTTCCTGAAATACCAGTTTCATTAGCTCTAAAATGGTAAGCCAGACTACCATTAACTTCTGTTTCAGCTATGAAAGTATAGTTTTGCATATGTAGAGCATACATTACATTAGGCCATGATGCATTTGCTGCAGGTACCCAACATTCGCTTGAAACTACGCTTATGTCCTCACATATAGGCGAGAAGAAATTAAAACCGTCTCCTCCATCTTCAGTAGCTGTAGTACCGTTAACATATTTGAGAGTCTGTCGATTAACATCATAAGTAACATTTACTAATTCTTGGGCAAAATCATCAGAAGATGATGAATCCCAGCATCCCTCTGAACTTTGAGTACCGTAGTTATGATCCAACTCCTGAGTATTACCTGGAATATGATCGTCTGAAGCATTAGCTACATCACCGAAAATTCTAAGATAACCAAGCACATTAATATGAGAATCCGTTGAAGTTTCTTTAATTACACAACCTGCTCGAATTCCTGTTGCATCAAAATATTTCATTTTATAATCATCTGTATCAAAATTACCAACAACTCCTTCATAATATGTTGTAAAATTAAAATTATCTTCTAAATATACTAAAGTAGGGACTTGCATGTAAATTGTAACATTGTAAACTCGATCTATTACTCCACCTAGCTCAGTTCCAACTATTTGTTCTGATTTATATGAAAACCACATTGGAGCAGCTCCTACTCCTCCTAAACTGTTATAATTTTCAAATGTACTTTGTAATAGTTCTAAATCACTACCTTCTCCAGGTACAAAGTCCATCATTTCACCTTCACCAGATTGGGCAGTACAAGTCATTACTTCTACATCATCTAAAATCCTTTTATCACTACATGTAAAATTATCATTATAAGCACTATTAACTGGATTTGGAAACTCATAAGTCTTTCCAGCTTCTGGAAGATTTGTAGGTGTCCATGTTCCCTGTTTTCCATCAACCTCGTAATTCTTTCGATTTAAGGAAGAAGGATTATCACTAGTATCTGATATAGTACCTAACCAAGTACCTTCACCATCGATACCATTACTAGTAAGACTAAAATTTTGTGTTAGTATCGTATAATCATCTCCATCTGGAGTTCCTACAACATTAAGAGTTGCTCCTCCACCAACTGTAGCTTTAGTAGGATCATATGAACCACTACCAACATTATCAACAAAAACACCAGTACCTGTCTCTGTGTCTAAATCAAAAGTTTGAATGTCTCCTTCAAAATAAAAATCTGCATCAAAATCATTAGGGGCAAGTAGGCCATTAGGGACCATTACTCCCATAACATATGCAGATATAAGCAGAAAAACTGCTCCTGAGGCTACTAAGGCCTGTGCTGTCCATTCGGGTAGGTTATTGCTCATGATTTTACTCCCATTACCGGGCAATGAGTTATTGTTTCATACAATGAAACATAAATCTAATCAAAAAAATTGTATATAACCTTTGTCATTATACTATTTTTCTTCTTTCGAAGATAAATTCTCCAGTTTAGTAATAAACAATTTAACCTCCTCAACACTCCAATCAACATAAAATTCACCAAGATTAGACCAAGCTTCAGGATCTTCATCTGCCATACGATATAAATCAACTAAAGTTGCCTGAATCTTTCCTTCATCATAATTCTTTGAATAATCTATTAATCTCTGTTCAACTTTTGTTTGATCTACATTATAACTCGTATTTATATCTAAATCACTAAATTCTAAATAATCTCCAAGTAATGTCTGTGGAACATACAAAATATACATCCCTGAAAAAAATACTGCAAATTGAAACAATAAATATCCTTCTGAAGCATGCCCAAAGGTAAACCAACCTTCTTCTTCCATATACATTTTAGAATAATAATAATAACTAATAAAAGTGAAAAGAAAGAATGAAGGAACTGAAACTAACCAATCGGTTAGACTAATAGATCTATCTGCTTCAGGAACTTGTCCTATGATATTATATCTTAATCCATAAATTTCTAAAATCATCCAATACATTAAAAATATAGCTAAGAAAATCAAAATTAAACTTACAATAAACCAAACATATCCTTGACTGAACATGATAAACAGAATTATTGTGCCAAATGCAGTGAGCCAGTAAACTCCAATTAACCAAATACCATGCGTCCATATTTTATAGAATAATTGTTGAAGACAAACTAAACATAAAATACCTGATAACAACCAAATAGGTGTAGAAATTAAATGAAATTCAATTCCAAATAGAGGTAAGGATATCATCTGACCAATTCCTGATTCAACATAACCACAAAAAAGTGATATTGTAAATGTCAGAGTTGAGAAAACTAAAAGCAATGAATCTTCTGTTGAACGCTCCAAACTGAACTGCCTTCCTAGTAGACCCATGCAATAATTAGTTTGAAAGTAACTACAAAAAGATTATGCGTACTTCAATCCTACTTTTTTTCCATAGCTTGTTTAAGTAAATCACCCATAGTTAATGACTCTCCAGAAGATTTAGAACTACTTACTTCTACAGCTTCAACCTTCTCTGTTAACTTAATCTTCAAAAAATTTTCAAGTTTCTTTGTAAGCTTCTCATTTGGACTCATATTACCAGCTTCAACAGAACTTAGAATAGACTTCTTCTCTGAAATTTTACTAGCTAGTGTAGAGTGATCTAAGTTCATCTTTTCTCTAGCTTTCCGTACAACGCTTCCCAAATTTCCAATTAGAACTTCGTCAGTTTCAATTTCTTTGTATCTAGTCTTTTGCTGCCGCTTTTCTAGTGTTTGAGCAACAAAAGCTCGATGCCCTATTGATTCTCTATAGGTTGGTTCTTTACCCAAACCAGCACAATTACTACATAATTGTAATACTGAGCCTGATATTTTTCTTGGTTCAATAGCTTGCGATTCGACTCCGCACATTTCACAAATCATTTTAAATCACAAAATGATATATATCTAAGCCAATTAAATGTTTAGTGATTATAAGTGGCACCCGAAGAAAGTGAAGGTGACGTTTCGACACCTGAGAAAGGCGAGGATTGGAATAAGTGGCTCATAGAAGAAACTGAACGTTTTGAATCTGAAAAAAGACAACTTGAGACTGATGTATCTAGAATGAAGAGAGAAAATGCGCATTTAAAGGGTGAATTAGCTCGATTAAGAGCGCCACCACAAGTAATTGGAACTGTTACTGATGTTCTAGAAGATGGCCGCGTTAGTATCAAATCAAGTAGTGGACCTGACTTTGTCGTTCACATTTCTGAAGGAATTGATAAAGAAAGTTTAGATGTAGGAGAAAGAGTTGCTCTACATCGTCAAACTTTAGCAGTCTTAGAAACATTACCATCAACTAAAGATCCATTGGTTATGGGTGCGGAAGTTGAAAGTAAACCAGTGGAAACATACAAAGACATTGGTGGACTAGTGAATGAATTAGAAGAGTTAAGAAGTACTGTCGAATTACCAATGCTTTATCCTAAAAGATTTACAAATGTTGGTATTGAACCACCAAAAGGTGTTTTACTTGTAGGCCCTCCTGGAACTGGTAAAACATTAATGGCTAAAGCTGTAGCTAATGCTACAAATGCAACATTTATACGATTAATTGGAAGTGAATTAGTCCAGAAGTACATTGGTGAAGGGGCAAGACTAGTTAGGGAATTATTTCAATTAGCTCAAGAAAAAGCTCCAAGTATTATTTTTATTGATGAACTAGATGCAGTTGGTGCTAAGCGAATGGACGTTGGAACTACTGGAGATAGGGAAGTGCAACGAACTTTAATGCAATTGCTAGGTGAATTAGACGGATTCACACCTCGAGGAAAGGTATCAATCATGGCTGCTTCAAATAGACCCGATATATTGGATGAAGCATTACTACGGCCTGGTAGATTTGATAGAATAATCAAAATTCCTCTACCAGAAGAAGAAGCTCGGTTAAAAATTATTAAGATACATGCTAGTGGAATGTCTACTCAAAGAGGTGTCAATTACAAAAAATTGGCAGGAAATACAGAGGGATTATCTGGGGCTGATCTTAGAGCACTTTGTGTAGAAGCTGGGATGAATGCTATTAATGCTAAAAGACCTAAAGTAAATTCCAAAGATTTTGCTGAAGCTCTAGATAAAATACTTAATCGCCTTAATGATGCTGATATCTCGGAACCTGAAGGCGGACTATACTATTGATACAAAATATATCAAAAGAGAATGCTGCTAAAGAAGCCATTACATTTGTAAAAAATGGTATGATAGTTGGTTTAGGAACTGGATCTACGGCTAAAATCGCAGTTGACCTTTTAGGAAAGAGATTATCAAAAGATTTTCAAATAAAAGGAATGCCTACTTCGATTGCAACGAAAGAACAAGCAAAAAAAATAGGAATCGAATTAGTAGATATCAATGAATATGACCATATTGACATTGCAATTGATGGGGCTGATGAAGTTTCACCTGATAAATCATTGATTAAAGGATTAGGTGGTGCTCTTTTACGAGAAAAAGAAGTTGAACTAAAAGCAAAAGAATTAATTATTATTATAGATGAAACTAAAATGGTTGATATTTTAGGCAATGGCCCACTTCCAGTAGAAGTAAGCACTACTAATTATGAAGAAACAGGAACTATTATTGAGAAATTAGGGTGTAAAATTGAATTGAGAATTGAAACTAATAATCAACCATTTGTTACAGATAATGGAAATTATATTTATCATCTAACATTTGCAGATGGAATCGAAGAACCTATCAAGTTAAACCAAGATCTTCTTGAAATAAAAGGTGTTAAAGGTACGGGATTATTTCTAGATATGGCTACAAAAGTGATAATTGGTAATGAAAAAGGTACTCGGACAATCGAATAATTTACTTTCCGCGTTGCTCTTTTGCTTTAGGTCTTAGACCTTTATAATTACATTTACGGCACTTTACTGCCTTCCATGCATTGACTGCATTACATTGCATACAAATTTTCTTGTTGAACATTCGTGCTTCAGCTTCAGGAAAACGTGCCATGCGTGCGCCGTAGAGGACGTGGTTATAATGATTGTGGCAAAAAAGTAAAATACAAAGATACAAATAAGGAACCTTACATGGCTTAGTATGAATCTGAGGCCCAATAGGGCAAATCATATCAGAGGTTTTTAACCCTTGAATATTACCAATGATATGTTTGGAAAATACGCAAATAATAGTATATTTTCACTCCAGAGGAGGGAAATAGCTTAGTGACGTTATTAGCTATATTTACAACAATAAGTGATGATTTAAACAACGAAGAGCTAGAATGGGGAAGAATTTTTCTTTTCCTCTTCTTAGCATTAGGTATTTCTTTTATTTGCTCACTACTTGAAGCTATTATTCTCTCCGTTACATGGTCACATATTGAAATATTAAAGAAAAATGAAAACAGCAGTGGGAATTTACTCAAGAAACTTAAAGATGATATTGATCAATCACTTGCAGCTATTCTGACGCTAAACACTATTTCACATACAATTGGAGCTGCAGGTATAGGTTCTGAATTTCATAAACTAGGAAATGAATGGTTTACGGCTGCATCAATTATACTTACTATCTTAATTTTAGTTTTTTCTGAAATAATACCAAAAACACTTGGAGCTATTTATTGGAGAAATATGGCACCAAGTGCCGCATATTTACTTGAATTTTTAATCTGGATTACATGGCCAATTGTCATAGTCCTAAACTATTTTTCGAGAATTATATCTGATGGAAATGAAGATCAAAAAGAAATGACTCGTGAAGAAATGATTGCTGTTGCCGAAATTGGGGAAACTCAAGGAGCGCTAGAAAAACAGGAAACTCAAGTCATCAAAAATTTGCTTACCTTAGATAAAATCCAAGCTGAAGATGTCATGACACCAAGTACTGTTATGATGACTTTTCACAAATCTGATACCATTGAACAAGTAATCCAAAAGAACTCACCAATTCCATTTTCTAGAATTCCAATTATTGATAATAATCTAGATGATATTATTGGTGTTGTCTTTAGAAGTAAAATCTTGGAAATGAGTAGTGATGGGAAGTCAGATGTTAGAATGGAGGAATTAGCTACCAAACTTTCAGCAGTTAGTCCTGAAGATTCTGTAGCTACATTACTTGAAGAATTTTTGAAGAGAAGAGAACATGTATTCTTAGTCGTTGATGAATATGGGACTACACAAGGAATCATAACTCTAGAGGATGCTGTAGAAACATTATTGGGTGCAGAAATAGTAGATGAATCTGATTCGGTTGAGGATATGAGACAATTGGCAAGAGAACTTTGGGAAAAACGCCGAAAACGTAAAAGACTAATTTAGGATTTCAGAAGAATACCACTCTTTAATACGGTTTGAAGTCCATATCATACTTGGAAGAACAAATATAGCAATTATAATAGAATAAAGTATCGTCGCTGCAGTTATTATTCCAAAATTACTTACTAATGGCATTGGAGATAACAACAAAACTCCAAAACCACATATTGTTGTAAGGCCTGAAATTAGAATTGCTGATCCTGTGAATTTGATAGTTGCTTCGATAGCTTGACTCTCACTCTTATGTTCTATTTCTTCTCTATATCTTTCAATAATGTGTATTGCATAATCAATACCCAATCCTACTGTCAGTGCAGTTACCATTACTGTTAAAACATTGAGAGTTATATCAAATGCCCACATTGTGGCCATAATCCAGGTTGTAGCTAAAATTGTAGGTAGAATCGCAATCATTCCAAATTCAAGGCTTCGATAAACTAAAGTCAAGACTATAGCTGCAAGAATAATTGAAAGCAAAGTCGAACTCATTTGAGTAACCTGGATTTCGTTAACTGTAATACTAGTAAGAACATGCCCTCCAGTTATACTCACCGTATAATCAGAAGACAAAGTAGAAGGAATATCATCTTTCAACTCAGCCCTCATGTACTCAAGTCCATCATTATCTAATTCATGATTACTATTTGGGCCAATATAGACTCTTACTACAGAAGATATATAATTACCATCTGTATCTCTATGCAGTACGTGTTTTATGGCATCAGAATAGGTCACCTGTGTAAGGGCTTCGGAAATATCCAAATCACGTTGATAAAGATAATCAAATAAATTTTTTATGTCTGAATCTTTAGTTTGACTAAAAGGTTTAGATTGGTATGTTAAATTAAAAGAATTTTGTAAAGATTGAACATATATGTATTTTTCTGAATCATTAACTTCAATGTTTTCAATAATCGAATTCTGAGAACTATCAATATAATAAGAGAATTTTACACGTGAACGCAAGGCTTCAGATGGCACAGTAACAGATGCTTCTGAATGTGTCGTTAAATCTGAATCAAATACAGGATTTTCTATTATTTCCCACGCAAATAATTGATTATTTTCATCATACCAAGAAATATTTACTTTTAAGGATGAGGCCGATATAGATGGTTGAACATCCCAACTTATCCCCAAATTATCATTAGGATTAGTAACAAACATATTAGTTATAATCCACTCATGTGTAGAATTATTACCTTGACCTACATTATATTCTTCAGAATCTATAGCTGATTGTATAACTTCATAAACTGAATCTACTCTCGCACTAGATCCAACAGTAATAACGTATCTATCTCCATTAAGGCCATCATTATCTGTACCTTGTTCACCATATTGTAATTGATATGAACTATTCAAAAAATTAGTTGTTGCGATTGGGCCTTCAATAAGAATCTGGGATTGAGAATAACTAGCGCCTCTAAAATCGGAATCAATATTATTTGCAGTAACCATTATTTCTAAATCATCTGAAACAAAATCATCTAAACCAAACGAAGTATCTACTTGTGAACCATAGAAAGCTGCAATCAAAGTAATTATAATCACGGTTGAAACTATGGCTAGTGGATTTTTATCAACCATTTCAGAGGTTGTCGATATAAAAGACTCAACTATCTGAGAATCATTGACTGTAGTCAGTGTATTTTCTGATTCTGAATCAATAATATATCTAAGTGAAGTATAGAAGAATAAAGTTAGCATAAAAGATATAAAAATCCCCAATGCACATAATATACTAAAATCTCTAACTGGTCCTACACCAGCACTAATACCCGAAAGAAAGGCAATAACTGTAGTCATCATTGCTAGCGAAAGTGCCTGACCCGTATGCATTTGAGCATCTAATAACGATTCTTCAACTGTATTTCCAGATTTTAGACCTTCCTGATATCTACGACTTATATGTACTGCAAAATCAATTCCTAATCCAACTACTAAAGGAATAACTGCAACTGCTAATGCAGTCAATTTTATTCCAAGCATACCTGCAAAAGCAAATGTCCAAAAAACTGAAACTACCAATGTAATTAATGGCAGTAATACATAACTCCAATGCCTGAAAGATAACCAAAGTAAAATTGTAGTAACAACAAGCATACCGATTGCCATACGCAAGTTAGTATCTTGTGTTGACTGATCAACATCATAAGCCAATAAATCTACAGAAAAAGTTTCAGAATGAACTTCACTACCTGATTCTGTGTTATGAACTTGTGATAATAGCCTTATTTTTTGACCTATATCCTTCTTTTGTTCAGTAGTTAAATCTGGTTCTAAATAAACCATTATTATTGTAGAATTCGCAAGTGGAGCTGAACGTAAAGAATCTTCAGGCTGTATAATTAATGGATCTAAATTCAAATCCTTATTAACCAAAACATCAGTAACAAAATCAACCTCATTCCAAGAATAATTACCTCCTCCAGATGAAGAAATTGAATCATATACTAATTGCCACGGATTCTCCGATTCTTGAACTTTAGATAAAGACAAATCTGAATCTCTAAGAGCTGAGTCAAAAAATCCAGCGACTGAAATTACGTCCTTTACACCACCTATTTCAGAACACTGGGTATGTAAATCTAGTACATCCTCTAAATTATCTATTGTTAAAATATTCTGATTAGTTACAGAAGTTAAATAAAGATTAACAATACTTGAATCACTACCAAAATCTTCACTAATCTTATCATATGTTTCAACTTCAGAAGATTGAGGAAGAAATGCGTCTACATCTGTTACAAATTCTACTTGAAGTATAAAGGGAGATAATACTAGTGTTAAGAGTGCTACAATGACCACAATTTGTCTTGGACTCTCAATCGGGAGTCTTGCATAACGCTCTATCATATCCACCGTGCATTAGACGCTTGCTTAAAAATTGTGTGTTAGTGTCCTAAACGTCTTTTACGCTGCTGAAAAGAACGAATTGCACGTAAAAAATCTATTCTACGCATATTAGGCCAAAAGACATCTGCAAAGTATAATTCTGAATAAGCTAATTGCCATAATAAAAAATTACTTACTCTTTCCTCACCTGAAGTCCGTAATATTAAATCAGGGTCTGGTAAACCACTCGTATACAAGTTTGATGAAATTAAATCTGCATTAATATCATCTATATCTATCTCATTATTCTTGATTTTTTCTCCAATGTTCTTCATAGAACGAACTAACTCTTGCCTGCCACCATATGCAACTGCTAAATTATAATTGAAATTATCATAATCCTTTGTTCTGGATTCTGCATATTCTATTGCTTCTATAACCTTCTTAGGTAAAAGTTCACGATGACCTATTGACCTCACTCTAACTTTATTTTCATGAACTCTTGGATCATCTCCCGCACTTCTAAATGATTCTTCAAATAACTCCATCAATGGTTCTAATTCTTCTTTACTGCGGTTAAAATTTTCTAATGAGAATGCATAAACCGTTAGGTAACGTATACCTAGGTCCCTAGACCAATCTGATAAATTCTCCAGAGTTGTTTTTCCTTTAATATGCCCCTCAAAAGGAAGCATACCTAAACTTTCAGCATATCGGCGATTACCATCCATTATAACTGCTAAATGTTTAGGAACTGGACCTTGGCGAATTTGACTTTCTAACCGCTTTTCATAGACCTTATAAATTGGAGAAAGAAATCTCCTCACTACTTCTACCACAGAAAGCTATGTGGATACAACATTATAAAACACTTTTACTGGAGGTTTATGAAACATCAATATTTGTTCGAGCTTGGAGGTGAAAATACTGAACTCGGCAAAATTGAAGCTCTAGAATTACTGTCAAATGAGAATTATAAACCTAAATTAATATTAGATGAAACTTCAATTATTAGTATAGATGTTTCAAATATTATTAAGCCTAAAATTATAAGAAGATTAGGAATGACAAAAAGAATTTCTAAAATTCTTCATCAAGATAAAGATATACATTTGGAAAAGGTTGTAGATAAAATTCCAATTCTAGATATTGGCCAAAGAACTTTTGCGATACGACAAATAGGCAATCAATTAAAATCAGAAAAGAAAATAGCTACCTTATTAGGTGAAAAAATACCAAAACACAATAAAACTCACCTAAGTAATCCTGAAGTCAAAATATTATATTACACTGGAATTAAAACAATCATCTCTATTTGGGATTCAAAATTAGAAACCTATTACAAAAAATGTCTGAAACATCATATAAATAATAGACCTTTCTTTTCGCCAATAAGTATACATCCAAGAATTGCTAGATCAATGATTAATCTTGCTAATTGTTCAGATGGCGATTCTATCATTGATCCCTTTTGTGGAACTGGAGGTATGCTAATCGAGGCAAGTG
Organism: Candidatus Poseidoniales archaeon; assembly: GCA_045567955.1. Classification (GTDB taxonomy): domain Archaea; phylum Thermoplasmatota; class Poseidoniia; order MGIII; family CG-Epi1; genus CG-Epi1. Next base: position 17,978 of record JBJLBX010000021.1, read on the forward strand.
ATATGGGGATTAATTCTTTTGGAATTGATATAATGAAAAAAATGGTTGATTATTCGATAGGAAATCTGGAACATTTTGGACTAGAAAGTAAAGTAACTGAAGGTGATATTGCAGATATTCATAAATACAAATTCAATGCTATCGTTACAGATCCGCCCTACGGCATATCAACTACTACACTGGGTGAAGGTATTGAGAAATTGATGACTCGATGTCTCGAATTATTTGCAAAAAAATTAAAATCAAAACAAAGATTAGTAATGGCAGTTTCAAATCCCAAATTAACACAAAATAACAACTATACTATAATTCATCAATTTGAATGGTATATTCACAAATCACTAACTAGACACATATTGGTAATGGAAAAAAATTAATATTTTACATCAATGATAATATCAAAATCCATACTTCCAGATTCACTTTCAATAATAAATGTATAATCACCTGTTGAACTCAAATCATCACTTGTATAAGACCAAGCACCATCGCCTTCCCCTACGCCTGTTTCTTCATCAATAATAACTCCATCAGCATCAGATAACCTTAGTGTGACAGTATCCTCTTCAAAAGGACTTATGCTTGCAGATTCTAATGAATATTCAATACGAAGACTAATTACGCCATTATTTACAGGCATTTCTATTTCTTCTGTACCATCATTGCCATTAACATTTCCACTTTGTTCATCGTGATAATCTTCAACAACTAAAACCGTTGTTTCAATTTCATCAGATAAACCTGTAGCATCTGTAACTAATAATGTAACTAAAAATTCCCCCTTATCTGGATAATTACGCTCAATACTTATTCCTTCATATTGTTTGCTATCGGCTTCAAAAGTCCACAAATAGGTTAATTCATCGTTATCAGAATCTGTTGAATCTGCACCTGAAAAAGAAATTGTTTCATTCATTTGTATCTTGGGGTTAGATGGAGTTATTCTTGCAATCGGTTCACTGCCACCTGATGATACTACATCATCTGAATTTTCTTCATCATCATCTGCGTTATAGACATATTCGTAATATCCATAACCACCAGAAGCGCTCACTGCTAAAAGCAAAATTAGCATAAGTAATGATATCTTTTTCATACTAATTGTAACTTATTTGTGCTGTATTAATAGTTACCCATGGGGATTAATAGACGATTATTTCAAGAAAAGCATATAAATAGGGGGCCTGAATGGCGCCAACTCCGGATTCATTTCCGAAGAATTTAACATGTCAGAAGACCCAAATTTCAAGTACATAATTCGCATTGCCAACTCCGACGTTTCTGGTGAACAAAAATTAGCTTATGCTTTAACATCAATACGAGGCATTGGTGAAAGAACAAGTAATGCTATAATTCAAAAATTAGGATTGAACTCTACTCAGTTAGCAGGTAAACTAACTGATAAGAACGTAGAAGACATTGAAAGTGCCATTGGAGATATTGGCAACTATGTACCAACATGGTTACTTAACAGACAAAAAGACTACGATACAGGAGATGATATTCATCCAGTTAGTATTGACTTGAAAATGTCACATGAAGATGATCTCAATCGTATGAAAAAAGTGAAGTCCTATAAAGGAATTAGACATGCTTCAGGTCATAAAGTAAGAGGGCAAAGAACCTATTCTAATGGTCGTAAAGGTCTTGCATTGGGTGTAAGTAAAAGGAAGGGAGCATAACGAAAATATGGGTGATCCAAAGTTTCCTAGTAAACACTACAACACACCATCACATCCTTGGCAAAAGGTTAGAATGGAACAAGAATCAAATTTAATGCATCAATATGGATTAAAAAATAAAAAAGAAATTTGGAGAGCTGATACAAAAGTTCGAGAAATGCGAAGACAAGCAAGAAAGTTAACTGCTACATCTACCGAAACTCAAGCCCAGAAAGAAAAAATATTATTACTTGCTAAATTAAACAGATTGGGAATGCTAGAACAAGACTCTGCCTTAGAAGATGTTTTAAGAATGAATCCTGAAAACATATTGGATAGAAGATTGCAAACACAAGTTTACTTACAAGGATTATCCTCTACAGTTAAACAAGCCAGACAACTTATTGTCCATGGTCACATCTCTGTTGATGGTGCGATTACAAGGGTTCCAGGAATGACTGTTACTCGTTTACAAGAAAAGAATATTACCTACTCACCTTCTTCTGCATTGAATAGTGATTTACATCCTGTGAGACCTGGTGCAAAAGCACCTATGGATGATGAGTCTATTGAAGAAGAAACTGAGAAAGAGCCTGAAACTGAAGACAAAAAAACTGAAGAGGTAAAAGAATAATGGACAAATGGGCAATAGCACACATATTTGCATCACATAACAATATAATTATTACAGCTACAGATTCAACTGGAGCTGAAACTATTGCGAAGTGTTCAGGTGGAATGGTGGTTCGTTCACAACGTGAAGAAGCTAGACCACACGCAGCTATGTTGGCTGCCGGACAAGTTGCTGAAGCCTTGAAAGAGAAGGGTATTGTTAACGTACATGTTAAACTAAGAGGTGCTGGTGGCAAGAGAAGTGGTACACCCGGGCCTGGTGCTCAAGCTGCAATTAGAACATTGGCAAGAGCTGGAATAATGATTACTAGAATTGATGATGTAACACCTATACCTCATGATGGTGGAAAACCTAAGGGTGGACGCAGAGGAAGGAGAGTATAATGAAAGTTAAAGTATTGAAAATGGATGACTATTATGCACAACTTGAATTTAAAGATGTAAATTATTCTTTTGTAAACTCTATCAGAAGATCTTTAGTCTCTATGGTTCCCTGTTTAGCATTACATGAAATTGATTTTCACATGGGTTCATTGGGATCATATGTAGATGAAGAAAGTGGAGATGAAAAAGAATACGAATCAATTAGTGCTATGTTTAATGAAATCATTGCTCATAGAGTTGGAATGTTACCAATTCCTACCGATAAAAAAACAATCGAAGCTTTTGGAGAAGCTGTAAGTGATGACAGTAAGCAACCAGATATCATGTATTCATTACACAAGCAAGGACCTTGCACAGTATATTCTGGTGATTTAGAACCGGTTAGTGGTGATGATTCCCTAATTATTCCTGAAGCAAATGTACCTATCGTTAAATTATCTGAAGGACAAGCAATATTAGTTTATGCTAAAGCTAAAATGGGTGTTGCAAGTAATCACACTAAATGGCAATGTGCTGTAGCTCCAAGATTTTATCAGGCACCAACTATTTCTGTTTCATCAGGAAAAGGCTCTAAAGCTGTTTTAGAAGCAGTAGGTAAGGATAAATTTACAAAGAAAGGATCTAACCATGTAATTACGAATCCAGTAGATGCTCACCAAGCTTTGAAAGATGTAGAAAAATTGTGGAATAATGAAGAAGCTCAAAAAGCTATGAATGTTACAACTAAGACTGACCATTTTATTTTCGAATTCGAAACAAATGGAGCTATGAAGGCTAAATTAGCCCTAGAACAAGCTCTTAAAGCATTAGATACACATTGTAATGAATTTGCAGCTGATTTTAAATCTGCAGCATAATTAAAACTTCTCTAGTAAATATTATTAGAAGAACATTAGCTCAATGTAAATGTTATCAATATACATCTTTATGATTATTGTATAGCGGGGGTCGCATAGCCAGGCCAATTGCGCTAGGTTGAGGGCCTAGTCCTTAGTGGTGCGTGGGTTCAAATCCCACCCCCCGCACCATAAGTTTTCTTTTATTATTATCACAACTTCAGCTCAATACCTTTTGTTTTTACTAAATCAAAGCCACCACTAGGCAATAATTTTTCAATATCTGTAGATTCTGCACTAAATGCTTCTGAAAGCTTGCGAATAACTACCTTTCTCTCTGTAAAACCTGGTCTAAATATTACATATTTTTCAGAATGTTTTTCCACTGAACTTATTGGACCACCCATAAATTTTGGGTTTCCATCATATGAAATAAGGCCAATTGCAACATTCAATTCAAGATTACGATTCCAATTCCTCTTACCACGAATAACAAAAGCTCCTTTTGCAAGAAATTCTCCTGTATTTGGTGTCTTAGATACTTTATCGTTGTCTACCCAGAAAGAATGCCCACCTGAAACACGAGCACCCCATGCTTTACTATATGATAAACTGAGATTACACGCCTCTAACATAGAAATTTCTGAAGGTTGAACTCCATTTACATTCTTCACTACTACACTAGGTGCCCCATGAATATCAGCATGCGCATATCTATCATTTGTTTTTAGATACTTCTTAACAACCTGCTCATTTGATCTTGCGTCTTTACCTGCAACTGCAATTTCTCCATCAGTAGTAATAAACCATCTAAAACGCTCAAACCATTCAACATTTTTATTTTTGATTACCTTCTTTTTAGGCTTTGAAACTGGTTTTGAAGCTATAACTTCTCTTGTTCTTTCAGCTTTTCTATCCATTTCCTTAGACTTGTCAAAGTATGAAGATGCATTAGCTTCTAATGATTTCCTTTTGTCAATCAAAATTTTAGTATCATCCAATTCTATTACTACTTCATCTTCATCATTCTCAAAATCAATCATCTTCTGAATCTCATTCAATTTAGAAAAAATAATATTACCTTTCTCTCTATAAATCTTAGATTTCACATTATACTTTTCTATAGCCTTATTCTGATGATCAACTCGAACTTGATCAGAACTTTTAACTTCCTTCTTAACTGGTTCTAAATCAGAAATATAATCCTCTATTGCCTCATCAAGTGTGGAAAATCTAGAACCTTTTTCCATACCCAAATCAAAAACTGAAACTGTAAATCTCTCACCATCTGCATCGACAAAAATTGTTGGTTCAATTGTATCATTTAGAATTCTTTTCAATTCATCATATATCTGTTTCGAATTAGCTTCAGAAGTAGTACTTTCCTTGTCTATTCCCAAATTTTTACAAATTAATGTTGAAATATCTCCACCAATATTACAATCTATTGTTAATGCAGCGCCTAAACCCCTCTGTGAGTTAGCTAATTTGTCCCTGAATATGTCAAAATCAACTGTAGATGGATCTATGCTTGGAGGTGACTGATAAGGTAAACCTGCTTCAAGAGATCTGTGGCGGAATTTCTGCTTCCGCATCACTGCCAATATTTTATCATCTGAACACAAAACTATGTTACCTTTATGGAACATTTCGAAAATTAAGGTTACTTTTTCTTCTTTTCTAATAAAAGAAATAGATAAGATTCTATCTCCATTTATTTGTTCTATAGCTTCTATTCTTGATTTCTTAATGAGTTTTCGAACCTTCTGAACAAAAACTCCTTGATTAGATTCAGTGCTTATTGTTGTTTTAGTAAGATAAGCCCAGCCAGATAAATCTATCAATAATCTTACAGTACCTTTTTCCCTAGAACGCAGTTTGAGAACTACTTTGTTTAACTCAGGTCTACCAAATTGATCAACACGTGAACCAACTAAAGTTTGCCAACCATAAACTAACTGACTAATATCTGGACCAGTCAGGGCTTTTTTCATTTAATCTAATGACTTAGAATAAAATTATTCTTCCGAGTCTTTATTTCTGTAATAAGAAGATAGCATTACTGCTACTGCCACTGAACCAATTAAGGCAAAGAAGCCCATAAAGAATGAAGGATTACTAGATGAAGTTCTAACTACCTTGAAAAATTGTGAACCCTCATTATTAGTCTCATCTGATTCTTCAATATCTGCAGCTGGATCTACTTTTACAGTTATTACTAATCCTACTTCATCAGCCGTATGTGCTCTACCTGGATTCCAATCAACTTTAATTGTTTCTTCTTCACCATATTTCAAACTCACCGTTTGAGCAGTACCAATTGGTGCTGAATCTGCATAAAACTTAACTGTAACATCATTAGTATTTGTACCAATAGTATCCACATTGCCTCCATTATTTCTAACTGTAGCATATATTGTAACTTTTTGAGAATCTCCTCTTGTGTTAATCCAAGCTGAAGTATGACTGAAATCTATATCTGTATCTTTTATTTCTAAGTCAGGTGCCGGAACTATTACATCAAATTTACAATTATCTGGTGCACCTCCAAGATTACTAGAAACAACCAATTCAATAGTATAAGTTCCTGGTGTTGTTGTAGCTGCCGGAGTTACCTGGATTGATGATTCAGCCTCAGAACTACCTGTTAGTGAGGTATCAGTTCCCGTTAGCTCTTTACCATTTACAAGACCTGCATTGACAACCCATCCGTCTACACTAGCACCAGAGCCACTTTCTACTGTAGCTGTGAAAGCATAATTGTCTGTATCCCATCCTGTGTTAGTCAAAGTATATGCCCAACTATTTGTCTGGCCTTGATAAACATTCACAGTCCCTGCATCATTATTATCCTCACAATCTACAGTATGCGAAAAACCTGTTCTAGCATTGATAGTGAATGTAAGTGTATTTGTTGTGTTAGAAGACGCTGAAGCTGGTGTTGTATCCGTTTCACCATCACTACTACCACTACCATCGCATCCTGAACAATTATACCATTTTGGATCACTTCGTCCAGTTACTTGAAGCGTATTTTGATCTCCATTGTCACAATCATCATAACAGTATACTGTCATAAGAACAGTTGTGGAACCTCCTTTAGTCAATGTCACTTCATTGTTATCTAAATCATCATAATTAGAATCTGTAAATCTCGTAGTCCATTCAGTACCACCAGGCCAATTTGTAGCTAAATAAAGATTCATTTTCTTATAACGTGTATCAGAACTAGATATTGTCAAAGTAGCAGTTACTTGCCCCCCTTCCATAATATCAAAAGTAGTTTCATCAGCTTGAAGAGATACTGGAGATGCTGCCTCAACATTACTAACACCCATAGTTGCCAAGAACATAGCCACTACTGCTAAGGCCATAACAACCTTTCTATTATCTGCTTTGGAAAATCCGATTTTACTCATGCTTTTTCACCGTTATGTTCATTAAAGAACAATATGGCAGGCATATTGGGTAATAAAAAGGCTTCTCAGGAAATTGATTAACCCTTTATATTTATTAAGTGCTGATTATAAGCATATGAATTCATATGGAAATAGAGCAAGATACACTGCAATTTATCAGTATGTTTGAAAATAAAGGGCATTTCCAAGTTGAGAATCGAAAAGGAAGAGTTATTATATCTGGAATGGGAGGTTCAGGAATAGGTGGACTTATTGCTTCAGCATTATCTAACCAAATTGGGAATCTGCAAGTTATTCCGTGGGCTAACTATGGATTACCTCAGTGGGTTGATAAAAATGATCAAATTATTTGTATTTCTTATTCAGGTAACACTGCTGAAACTTTGTCTGCTGCAAAAAGAGCTATTGATATTGGATGTAAACTAGAAGTCATTACTACCGGAGGTAAGTTAGAAGAATTGGCGATTCAAAACAATCTAAATATTACTAAAATAGAGAGTGGACATCAACCAAGAGCTGCTTTACCTTTACTCCTAAAACCACTCCTGTACAAAATAGGAATACCTGATTTGGACAAGCAATTAGCAGAAATCTCCACCCTGAAGAATGATTTTAAAAAAGCTCGTGAAATTGCAAGACAAATTGATGGAAAATTACCTTGTATCTATTCTAATGGATTACTAACTCCTGTAGGTTATAGATGGAGATGTCAAATAGAAGAAAACTCCAAAGTTTTAGCAATAAATCATGAGATTCCAGAGATGAATCATAACGAAATAGTTGGATGGACAAACCCTCTGGAAAATATGGCAGTAATATTAATAAGAGATAATATGGAAAATGAAACTGTGAAAAAACGAATTAATGCTACCAAGACTATTGCATGGACATCGAAAGGAATAAACATTACTGAAATTTATGCTATCGGCAAATATCCACTTACCAGGATTATCAGTATGATTTTATTAGGCGATCTAGTTTCTATTGAATTAGCTAAGTTGAATTCCATCGACCCTACGCCAGTCCAAATTATAGAAAATTTGAAAGAAGCCCTAGGCGGAAATTAATGGATTTAACTGAACATTCATTCTTACAAGTTTTTTTCATTGTTTTATGGATTATGATGCCAGCCTATCTTTCCAATACTTTTGCTGTAATTACTGGAGGTAAGTTTCCTATCGATCAGGGAAAAATACATAGTGATGGAAATAGAATTCTTGGTGATGGAAAAACATGGAGTGGGCTAATTGGTGGTACCATTGGAGGAGTAATAATTGGATATTTACAAATTAATCATGGAAATATTTTTATAGATACAATAGCAAACTCAAAAAATTATAATTTTTGGGGTGGAAATCCCTTAACAATCATATTCTTATTGGCATTTGGAGCATTACTAGGTGACATGACTGCATCATTTTTTAAGAGAAGAAAAAAAATGAATAGAGGAGATAAATCACCATTATTAGATATGTTTGATTTTATTGGAATGGCTTTATTTCTGACACTTGTGTTTGATCCATTATGGTTGAAATCATGGATATTAGATGGTTATGCACCTCTCTTCACATTATTGGTAGCAACTCCAATACTACATCGTGGCGTAAACATAATAGGATATAAGCTTGGAATAAAGAACGAACCGTGGTAATTTAATTAATCTGTTTTACGAATAAGCTTTAATTCTTTACCTATTTTATGTAGTAATGAAACTTTTGTACCATCATAAAAAATAGTTAGACTACCTAACTCTGAATGCCAATTACTAGGATGTGATTTCTTACTCTTTTCTATATTTGAACCTAAATTCTTAACTATTCCAAATATTTCATCAATATTAG
>JBJLBX010000022.1:0-6949 GCA_045567955.1 Candidatus Poseidoniales archaeon
TCACCCCAAAAATCATTTGGATCTGAACCTGTAAGATTATCAAGACATCCTGTCAAAACAAATAAAACAGCGATTATTATTGTTAAACTACTTCTATTATCCATTTTTTATTTATTCTCACTTATTTATATTTTTCAATCTGTTCAGAAAGTTCATCGGACGATAATTGGCCACTGTGGGAATATACAATTTCACCATCTTTAATCAACACCGTAGAAGGAAAAGATTTGAAGCCATAGTCTCTCATTAATTCACCATCAGAATCATATAAATGTGGCCAATATAGACTGTATTCAAACTTAAAATTCTTAATACTATTTTTTGTATCTTGTTGACTTAGTTTATATCCTCCAATAGAAAACATATTTATTGTATTATCTTTACCGTATTCTTCATAAATTTCTTTCAATGGTCCAGTTTGTTCTTGACAATGTGGGCAATCAGTATGGAAAAATTCAACAAGTGTCAATTGCCCATTGTCATAATAGTCTTCCGAAGAATAGACAACTCCTGTTTCAGCCTCTTCTAATTTCCAACTGTCTGCATTTGGATCGCCTAATTCATAAAAAAATCCAAAATAACCTACAGTGACTAAAACTATTGCAACGACAACAGGTACTCCTATTTTCCACAAACTATCATTGAAGGCTTCACGACGAGCTATCATCTGCTCATTACCTGCTTGAGATGCTTTTCTCTCTAATTTACGCCTTCTTTTTGATGCCACCTATTTCTCTCCAAAGTACTCTTTCAGATCTGTGCCATATTCCCTAAGGGAAAAAAAGGTTGCTGCCAAAGTTAGTCCAAAAGCTATCAAGCAGAAAGGACACCACTGGTGTATGATAAAAGCCTCAACGTATGTCAGATAAATGCCAAAAACTGTACCTATTAATCCAGTTACTGGTAATAATAATATATTGTAATAAGTTCGATCTAAATCCATATTGAGATAACGATCTAAAGCCAAAGTAATAAATGTAAGAAAGCCAAGAACTCCAAACCATGCTACAGGAAATCCTAATAATTTAGATTGGGAGCTAGCTAAAACAATCCCACAATCTAATCCTGGAAGATTTTGTGTTGGACATCCGCCGCCGTCTGCAACAAGATGGTGTAAGTAACTTAGATATATTGAATCAATCATTCCTATGAATGATATAAACATAATTATTTTTAGAGTTCTATCTTCCTGTTCTACACTCATATTCAATAATGTTTTACTTTAGTATTTAATAGTTAGCAAACAAACATCTAATTGAATATGTTTAGCATAATTGCTTTATTGGAGGTCTTAATTGACACACTGTGATACTCTATGCATGGGCCAAATGAAGGTGTAAGTGAAGAAACAAATGAAGCAAACTCTGCTGTATCAATTGTTGGTGGAAATGTTTTCGTAAAACTTGATCCCGACCATCCTGGTTTCAAGGATGAAGGATATCGTTCAAGAAGGAATGAAATTGCAAAAATTGCAATGGAATGGAACGAGATGAGTATGGAAGAACGACGAAATACTAAAATTCCTCATGCACCCTATTCGGAAGATGAAGATGCTGTATGGGCTGCCATTATGGAAAGAATTATGCCAGTCCAAGAAAAATATGCATGCAAAGCATATTTGCATAATGCAAAAAAATTAGGATTGCCTAATGATCGTATACCTCAATTACAAGAAGTCAGTGAAACATTAGAACATATGACTGGTTTCAGACAGGAACCTGTAGGTGGCTTAGTACATCCAAAAACATTTCACACTGCATTAGCAAACAAAGTATTCCTTTCAACACAATATATCCGGCATTCTTCCAGACCGTTCTATACTCCAGAGCCTGATGTTGTGCATGAACTAGTAGGACATACTGCAATGCTGGGCGTACCTGAATGGGCTGAATTAAATGTATTATTTGGTAAAGCTGATATGCGCACAGAGAGTGAAGCTGCTATAACCAGACTAGGATCAGTCTATTGGTATGTAATGGAATTTGGAGCATGTCGCGAAAATGGTGTAGTCAAATCTGTTGGTCCCGGATTACTATCATCATTTGGAGAAATGGAACATGCTTGTACAGGTGGTGAAGGTTGTGGAAATAATGAGGCATGTGTGTGCGACCCTAAAATTAGATATCTTACACCTAATTTCGAAGAAATGGAAACTAGGCCTTATGATGTTACAAAATATCAACCAGTATTGTATGTTTGGGATTCTTTTGAAGAAATGTATGAAATAACAAAAGAATTTGTCTTAAACTGGGGAACTGATGATGACGCGCGCAAAGATTTACACAGATAATTAATCTTCTTTGTAAGCATATTCTTTCAATTTATCTAATTTAACCATATCTAGTGCAGATTCATGTGTAGCTTCTAAAACTACTTGAGGCGCCATTTCAGAATCATAAGCTTCAACCCATCTAGACAAGCAAAGACACCATCTATCGCCATCCTTCAACCCTGAAAAACCAGGGCCTGGAGTACTAAGATCATTTCCGGCTCCTTTGGAAAAAGCTAAAAAAACATCAGTCATGACTACACAAACAACATGTCTTCCAGTATCACGATTATCAGTATTACAACAACCATCACGAAACCAGCCAGTCATAGGATCTGTAGAACATGGCTCAAGCTTACTGCCTAAGACATTGATTGATTCTTCCATTTATTTCTCGCGATTGTCTCGAAGATTATCTATTATTGTAAATGCAAGTGCGGCTCTCTCATTACGTGAAAAATCAGATTCTAATTTATCAATTATAGATTTGAGTTTTTTAGAAGACTCAGGATCCTCTTCTGTAAGTTTTTTTGCATGTTCCATTTGAGCTTCATTTATGCAATAAACTGAATCTCCACCGAGTATCGAAATTGGACTAAGAACCATATTTATACTGAAAATCCCGTCTCAACATTTGGAGCTGGATCGCCAGTACTGAAACTAGAACCACAACCACAAGAACCTTTAGCATTAGTATTTGTAAGTCTAAAACCAGGTTCTATCAAATCATCTGAAAAATCAATTGTAAGGCCATCTAAAAAGACTGAACTTACCTTGTCTGAAACAATACGAAGTTTATCGTCTGAATAATATACCTCATCTACTGAACTCATATTATCATCTAAAGTGGCATCGTATGTATTTCCTGAACAACCACCTGAGCTAACACCTATTCGAAGAAATATCTCATCCGAGATTCCCATGCCCAATAATTGTGTTTTGGCTTTATCTGTAACTTTAATATCCATAAAGCCATTATTTTTTTAGGTAATTTAAGGGTTACTGTATACTATAATCGTATAAAGTAGCCAAAAATGGGATAAATGTGAGAATTGTAATAATACTCCTAGCATTGCTGCTTTTCACGCCAATTAGTAAGGCTGAACCTAGCCCTATGGAACAGTCGTTTGAGGGGAATCCAATTGTTGTAATCAACATAACTTACAGCTCTGGCATAGCTGGTGGAGATGAATTCCAAGGTGAGATTGTACTGGAATTATTCCTTAATTGGGCACCCATTACTGCCACTAATTTCATAGACTTGGTAAATCAATCCTTTTACGACGGCATCTACTTTCACCGAATAATAGATGATTTTGTGATACAAAGCGGAGATCCTAACTGCAAGGCTAGTGGAATCTATCCAGTACCAATATCTGATGCATCATGTGGAGAAGGTGGTTCTGAAGATACAATCCCATTAGAAATAAATGAAAATTTAACTCATATTAATGGCGCAATTGGGATGGCGAGAGGAACTGATCCGGATTCTGCATCAAGCCAATTTTATATCTGTGATACTTCTCAACATGGATTAGACAATGGAAATAGAACTCTAGAAGACGATCCGGGATATGCCGTATTTGGAGTAGTCAGAGAAGGTATAGAATTTGTCCAGGCTGCAGCTGCCGTGCCAACAACCAACAATATTGATGGAGGTGATGAGCTTGTGCCTCGTATAGGCACTGGACTCGGTGATCGGCCATTATATGAAGTTCACATAAATTCAATTATTCTAAGAGAATATCTAAGCCCTCCAGCAACTGAAACAGAAGATGAAAAAATACCTGGTTTCAATTTTAGCTTTGCTATTTTATCACTAGTTATAATAACTAGTTTATATCGTAAAAAATAAACATGGATTCAGTCATATTTCAGGCAAATGTAATTGGTATGTTAATGTACATCATACCAGCAATGTTATTCTTTTTTTACATAATAAAAGGTCTTGAAGATAAGCTTGTGGAACGTAAACTCTACTTAGCATGTGGAATTGGAGTTATTTTAGGTAGTATTGCTGAGATAATCATGTTCTTAAGTGGGACTGATTTGTATACTGATGTAGCCTATGCTTCGATGATTTTAGTTACTCCATTCATCGTAATGATGTTCATGTTTATAGGAGTAAATCTAAAAACCTTCAAAAATGAACATGCAGCCCCTCATTATTCAGCAGGATATGGACTATTCTTTGGCGGCGCCATTGAATTCTGGAAATTATTGATAACTGAAGATAGATATGCTGATATGAGTTTTGGAGATGTTATGCTTATAACTTTATTTGGTCTTGGCACAGTTATATTTCTTGGTGGGGCAGGAATGTGGATTGCCTATGGAATAAAAAATGGTAATGGAATTCGTATTACAGGTAGGCTTGCATTTCTCTATCTTTTTCTACAATATTTGTATGCAAGTGCGCTTGAGCATGTACTTTATGGATTACATAATTTTGTACTAATAATTGCTTGCCTCATAGCCTTCTTTGTTGTGTCTGGAGCTTTATTTCATCAAGGTTATTTGAAACTACCAAAAATAGTGAAAAAAATTGATTAAGGATTATAAAAAAATATTTTTGACAGTTAAACTCTATAACAAGCCCGTAAATAATCATATATGGAACAAAGAATATTTGCAGGAATCACTGTAGCGATACTGCTTTTTTCATCTGTCTTACTTTATCTTACTAAAGATAATGACAATGATATAGATGATCTAATTTCTGGAAATGGACTTGTTCCTGTATGGGAAAGGGTAAATCAACCATTCAATACAACTGAAGCTTACAGTTATACCCTTGAAAAAGGTGAATACGAAATAACTGGCCCCGAAAGTATTTTCATTGAAGTTGATTTGCCTTCAAGTGAATTTGGATGTACTATTACTGATGATTGTAAAGTACACTTAGGATTGTGGCTACCAAATGTTCCTAATGGAACTAAAGTACCAGTTATTGCAGATGTTGGACCATATTATGATGATGGTGATGTGGATGCATTAACTCCTGCAAATCGTCTTGGGAAATTCTTGATAGAAAATATGGTACCACATGGCTATGCTGTTGCTCAAGTATCTGTTTTTGGAACTGGCCTGTCAAACCACTGTATGGATTTTATGGGTCTGAGTGAACAAATGGGAATCGATGCGGCCGTTACTTGGTTGGGAACACAAGAATGGAGTAATGGTAATGTTGGAATAATAGGAAAATCATACGATGGAAGTACACCATGGCAAGCTGCAATGTTTGGAAATCCTCATTTGAAAACAATTATTCCTATTTCTGGACTTATTGGAGTTCACGACTTAATGTGGAGAAATGGATCTATGGAAGCTAGAGGAATAGGAATGCATAATGGAGTTTATGGTTCATTTGGATGGGATGGAGATAGTGAAGACTGGCAAACTATGTGCCGAGGATACGCTGAAGGATATGCAAATGGACCTGCCGCATACTTAGCTGGAGATGAAGTCAATTATGCAGGAAACTCTTACTGGGCCGATCGACATTTTCTAGAAAGGGCAATGCAGAACTATAATGGTTCAATCTATTTTATCCATGGAATGCAAGATTGGAATGTTGATCCTCATATGGCATTCCCAGCTTACAAACAATTACAAACGGCAGGATTTGATATCAAAGGATTATTTGGTCAATGGGGGCATCACTATCCTGACAGACCTGGAGACCAAAATGGAATGTCGGAAGGTAGAGGGGCTGAAGCGTATCCTCATTCAGTTAGATACGATTGGGCTCAAGATTTGTTAGAGTGGTTTAATTATTATCTATATGAAGGAAATCTAAAACCTGCATTGCATGTAGAAATGCAGGACAATATGGGTGGATGGAGAGTTGAAGAAACTTGGCCTGTAGATGACAGAGAATTCTTGCAATTAGGAATTGGTGAGGGACTTACTATGACTTCAGGTACTGGATTGATAGGTCCAACAGGGTCATTGACTCTAGAAACTGAAATATTCGAAAATGAAACAAGAATTTCCGGAATGCCTACTTTTCATGTGGAAGTTACCATCCCACCTGGCCAAACCTCAGGCCATCTTTACATTGAACTATCTATTGCTGGAGGGATACATCTTGGACATGGAGTAATGGATCTTAGATACTATGAAGGCGGCAGAGAATGTGGGCAACCATGCACCGTTACTGGAACTGTAAATGCTAAAATGCAATTATTTGCTATGGATGTAGTCGTACCTGCAGGAAATGCATTAGAACTAGTAATAAGTCAAACCAATGAGGACTATGTTCCTTCTCCAGTAAGTAGTGGATATGTTACAATCGGAACCAACCAAAATAGTATTTTAACTCTCCCAATTATTGAAAGAAGTGCAGAAGATTTGTTTACACCTCCTATTTGGTATACTGAAGAATAAAACTATTTTTTACCTTGTCTCGATTTAATTTCTTCAATTAATTTCCGAGTTTCAGCTTCCTCAGCCTCAAGTTTTGCCTTCTTTTCTTCTGCAACCTTTGCTGCTTCCTCAGCCTCAAGTTTTGCCTTCTTTTCTTCTACAATCTTTGCAGCTTCTTCAGCCTCTAATCTAGTCTTTTCCTCTTCAGCTTTCTTTGCAATTTCTTCAGCTTCTAATTGTGCTTTGGCTTCTTCAATCTTTCTTGCAGCTTCTTTAGCCTTTTTTGCTTCTTTTTCAGCCTCTTTAGCTTCT
>JBJLBX010000023.1:0-6141 GCA_045567955.1 Candidatus Poseidoniales archaeon
AGGTTTTAATCCATCAATTATAGATTTCATAACTCATTAAGTTAGGCCGTTGAAATAAAATTTAGTTTGTTTCACGGTATTCAATATCGATGAAAATATATGGTTCAAGTATTGTGTCTTCAAATGTGTCTACAATATTGCCATTTATTTTGACTTCAATAATATGCTGTTCATCAGTTTCATAATCTAAAATTTTATTCTTTGTGAAATCTTTTTCCCATATATCAAAGAAAAAGCCCAAGAGTGCAGTTGCATTCTTTGTAGTTTCTACATGAATTCTTCCACTGTTGTCGTACGTATGTATGGGATGTAAGAAGCTAAGATTTCCCTTTTCGTTAAGTTCAAATCCTACATTCATAGGGATTTCACTTCTTTCATCATTAATTGTAATATTAAGCTGAAAATGGTAATGATAATCTGACTTAATTCCATTAAGAGAATAATAGCAAATATCACTTTTCAGATATTCACTTTCAATTATTTCATTTTCATCTATATTAAGATAATAAACAGTAGTTAGAGTAGATATTGTAATTAGTGATAAAAATATTGCCTTTAATAAATCAGAATTATTCGCATTATTCATCTTTTTTACCAAAGACTATCATTACACCAAGACCGATTGCACTTACGGCTGAAATTATAGCTATGATAAGCAAAACAGGGGATTTTTCTTCTGGTTCTTCTTCATTTTTGTTTTCAGTTTCAGTATTTTGGAATCCAGGTGTTATGTGTTTATCGGAGTAAACAGTTACATTTCCATAAATTATTGTAGTATTTCCAGAAGTTTCATTAAAAGCTAAATCTTTGAATGCATATTTTCCAACAATATCATCATAGCTCATGTTTAGCGAAGTTTCATTAAATATGACGTCGAAATATGCGTTACAGTTTTCATCTATTTTTGTTCCGTTTACATGCTCACATGTATCAGTTAAATTCCCAGAATCCCAATCTTCTTCGCTATCATAGATCCCGTCTGAATTTGAATCTACTAAGATTTGGTGTGTAACATTATCAGTATCATCTACATTTATCCAACGAGCAGTATCATTAACTAACATTTGAACATCATATGGTTGAACTCCATTTTTTGATACGATTATCGTAAAAGTTCCACCAGTATGTGCCGATACGTTTGGAACTATTGCTTGAAATGACAAGAGCAGTGTGATTACTATCGTAACAACTAGGCTTTTGTTCTTCATATATATCTATTCCAAATAGCCTATAAATAAAAGGTTATACATGATAAAATAATGCAGACAAAGGAAATAGCTTTAGCAGTGTTGCTCGTACTAAGTACTGTTAGTGCTACGGCTTATTTTTTTATATCTGAAGATACGGTTGAGGGAATATCTAAAGACGTTTTACTTGAAGATCCTTTAATTCAAGAAGAAGGCCATGATCATATGGAGGCTTCAATGCATAATATGAGTAGTAGTAATATTAAACAAATTGAATACAATCCACTAACCAATGGAGGCAATGCAGAAGTAACTGTTGCAGAATCACCTGATAACAAAACTTATGCATATCAAGCGGGTTGGTCAGAATTCCATATAATAGATGTTACAGACCCTTACAATACAACAGTAACAGGAAAGTATACAGATCCCAATACTCAACTTTTAGATATTAAATATTTAGAGTTTAGTGGTCGAGAGTATGTAATTCTACAAAATCAATTGGTAGATCCCGGTTATACTGATCCTCAAGTCGGAGAGTGGGGAGATCCTACACAAGTTAGTGTAGTTTTGGTCGATGTAACAGACAAGACAAATCCAGTTTGGGTAGATAGTTGGTATGATTCAGATCATCCTAGCGGCCCTCATAATCTTTATACACATATGATTGACAATGAATGGTATATTTTTGTTGCAAATCCTGACTATGAAGGATGTGATATTGCAGTTGGAGAAGCTTGTGGTGGTGTAACAATTGCTCATTTGAATCTCCAGGGTTCTGCAGCTAATAACATATTAGAAGGAGTTTCTGGAGGAGGTTTTGGCCATACTGTGGTTAAAGTCGGAGAATATGAAGTAGCATGGGAGACAACAAGAGGAGGTTGGATTTATATTCATGATATGACAGTTCAAACATGGCCTGACGATGATCCGCTTGATCCTCGTTATGGTCGAACCTATATTTATGGTGCATATTGGGAAGCAGGAGTAAGAATTGGAGATGTTACAGATGTTCCACACCCAGTTAATAGCCCTGAAAATTATTTGTTTTATGCATCTGGTTGCAAAGTTTTGGGTGGTGCATCACCAACTTGTCTCTGGAGAGCTCCTGAAGTTGGATATTGGATGGATTTTGCAGATTTTGATGGCGATGGTGAACCAGATAGCGGTTCAACAGGTAATGTGAATGGTGGTCGTTCTTCTTATATTCATTATACAGAACCTTATCCTGAGATGGTAGATTTATCACATATTAATCCAGATTTAGTTGGTAAAAGACATCTGATATCTGCTGCAGTTGAGGTTTTATCAACAAATGTAGGAACTGGTATGATTTATGTTATTGATAATACAGATTATGAAGTCATAAATGGAAATCTACGTTTTCTTCCAAAACTGGTTGGAGATTGGGAAATTCCTACCTCAGGTATGCATTGTTTTGGTGAATCATGCGAGGCCCATGCAAACGGTGAAGAATGGTTGCTTTTTAGTCCTCACAATTTAGATTCAGGCTATTTTATTACTGATGAAGAAAAACCAGACCAAAGCTATGGAGGTGGCTGGGATGGTAGGTTGTATATTTCGCATTATCATGGAGGTCTTTGGGTAGTAGACATTGAGACAATAGTAGCTACAGGTAATGATATTGATAGAAATAATTCCCATCTAAGTTCTACAGTAGGATTCATATTACCGCAAAATGGAGGATATGGTGAACCCTTAGATTCTAATTTCTATGATTTTGGTTGGATTCCTTTCTTGTGGGCTGCTGAATATCATGATGGTTATACTTATCTTTCATGTATAACTTCTGGATTGTATATTGTACAATTGGATATAGATATTCCCTATATTGAAAACGGGTCTTCTACAGATGATTGATTTATTTTCTTTTAACTGAGATAATTTGTTGTGGTTTATTTGGTCTGTCCATGTGACCAGTTTTACAATTTTCTATCTTTTGCACTGTATTCATTCCTTGTGTTACTTCGCCAAATATTGCATGAGCTCCATCTAGCCAAGGAGTAGCTACAGTCGTCAGGAAAAATTGCGAACCACCAGTATTAGGTCCTGCATTTGCCATTGAAAGTAATCCTGGTTTATTGTGTTTTAAGTCATTGTGGAATTCACAATTTATCTGATAACCTGGTCCACCAGTTCCTGCTTTTGGATTATTCGGATCCTTAGAATTTGGGCAACCACCTTGTAACATAAAATCCTTGATTACACGGTGAAAATGTAATCCATTATAGAATCCTTTATCAACTAATTTTAGAAAATTTTCTACAGTTTTAGGAGCTTTATCATCGAATAATTCGATTGTTATGTCTCCAGCACTTGTTCTCATTAATACGCTAGTCATGTCTATACGATTAGAAAGGCCTCAAAAAAGTTTGACCCTATTATTTTAACAATAACCGTTTTGTAATGATTATGTGGATGACCCCGTAAATACTTCAGAATTCTGGGAAGCTTGCTATGAGTCTGAAATGGATGGTTGGGACTTAGGAGGTCCAACACCCGTTTTTGAAAGATTAGCTTCAGAATTGCCTAAAGGTAAAATATGTGTGATTGGATGTGGTCGTGGCTATGATGCAGTAACATTTGCCAAGGCGGGTTTTGATGTTACAGCAATTGATTTTGCAGAAACTGCTGTAATGTCAACACGTGAAAGAGCAAGAAATGCTGAAGTTGAATTACGAGTTCTTCGGGAAAATATCTTTGAGCTCCCAGAAGAACTCTATGGCCAATATGACTACATCATGGAGTATACTTGTTTCTGTGCAATTAGTCCAGAACGTCGTTTTGAATATGATCGAGTTGTTTGGCAATTGTTAAAAACCGAAGGGAAATTGTTGGGCCTTTTTTTACCATTAGATAAAGACCTAGAAGAAGGCGGCCCTCCTTGGGGTGTAAAAATTAGTGAATTGCATAAACTCTTTGGTTTACATTGGGATTTAGAACATGAAGAAATGCCTAAGGAATCTATTGATCGGAGAGCTGATCGTGAGATATTGATGGTCTGGCGTAAGAAATGAAAAATTATGAAAAATTAACCGATGAAAATTTTCTTAATTTAAAAATAAAAGAACATACAGGTAAGTCGTTAATTGTATTTTCAGCAGATTGGTGTCCTTTTTGTATTACCTTTTTCAATAATTTAAAAGAATATGGTAATATAGAGTCAATATTTATTGCAGATGCTACAGATGTTGAATCAAAATTATGGAATTCCTTTGATTTGGATGTAATTCCTACGATGGCTATATTTGAAGAAGGAAATTTAGTAAAGAGATGGGATGGAATTATTGGTCAAGGTTTAACTATCAACCATATTGAAGACGCTAATTTATTTTTTTCGGAATTTTAAACTGAAAATTGCAGTTGTTGCCATAATGATGACAGTTAATGGTGTTCCGATATAATTTAATTCCTTTATTTGCTCAATAATCGTTTTTTCTTGTGTATCATTAATAGAATTGTTTGTATTATCTGGTATTTCTGTAGGAATTTCGCTTTCAATAGTGTTTGTAATCCAGAATTCATCGCCAACACTTAAATCACTATTTCTTATAAATTTGTAATTAATAGTTGTTTTTGTTGCTTCAAAAAAAGTATATCCATATGATACTTCTCTATATGCTGACCACAGAGGTTGAGGTTCTTCTAAACCATCATACGTAGATCTACCAGCCATTCCTGCAACTATGTGGATTGTAGCTCCTGGTTTGTAAAAAGGATCATCTAGATTCCCACTATTGTTTGAATAGACATTTTCTTCAAAAACAGGATATGTTCTTTCATAATGATGGTCATGTCCCCATATTGCAAGGTCGACTTGATAATCAAAGAGAAGGCCTTCCATAGCTTCTCTGAATTCGATTTCGCTACCATGTCCATCACCATCACCATTTGAACTGTACATTGGCCTATGTGCAAATATTACGATCCAAGGATACTTTTCTCTATTATTGTTAGCATCTTCTAAATCATTTCTAAGCCAAGTATGTTGTGTACTTCCTGGTTCATAATCGTGTTCAGATGAGATTGAAACAAAATGTATAAACTCAAAATCAAAACTATACCAGAAACTATTTTGACCAGGATTGAAAAATCTACTTTCATAAGCATCAAAACCATAAGGTTCAGCGTCTTCTTCATGGTTTCCAGGGGCATACATATGTGGACATTCAGAAGTTAAACTTTCAATTTGATTTTGGTATTCATCCCAAACGCTTTGATCTCCTACACCGTTACCTGAACCTGCACCATTTGCATAAGAGATATCACCAGGATGTATAACTAAATCAAGATTTTCATTTTCCATATTGCTAGTTGTTTCTTGTGCATTACTTGATGTTCCATGATCTGCAATTGCACCTATTATAATTTTATCAGGGTTTTCTTTTATTGTCTTAAATGAATAGACACTACTCCACTCTCCTTCTCCACCCACTCGGTAATAATAAGTTGTATTTGGGTTTAAATTTTGTAATTGAGTAGTATGAGTACATGTAGTCCATAAGTACATATTGCTATTTCCATTTTCAGATAAATTTAGATTATCATTATCAGTTCCATATTCTACAATATTATCTGATGGGCAGGAGACCATAGTGTCTTCTTCAGTACCCCATTGAACTATCATTTCACCAGGTATTCCTGTTGTGGAAAGATGCACTTGTTCAGGTTCAGCAGCTTCACTATTCACTGTACTGAAAAGAGCGATGAATGTAAAAATTGAAATTAATTTAATCCATTTCATTATTTACGCTATTACCTATAGACATAATAAATTATACATTTATTTCTTTTCATATATGAAATACACTTGTTTCCCTTCACTTTTGTAATCCCATGAATTAATAATTAGATTATTTTCAGCACATATTTCTTTATAATTATGATTAAAACAAAATTTTGTTTTATCTCTTTCTTCATCAGCATAATCATA
>JBJLBX010000024.1:0-6114 GCA_045567955.1 Candidatus Poseidoniales archaeon
TTCTTAGCTCCAGAAATAGGCAAATTTCTTTTTTCAGCCAATTCAATAAGTTCTGCTTTTGTCATAGAAACGTAATCGTATTCTTCTTCTGTTTCTTCTTCAACCTGTTCTTCTTCCTCAGGTTCTTCTTCGGGCTCTTCCTCAACTATCTCTTCCTCAGGTTCCTCTTCTACCAGCTCTTCCTCAACTATCTCTTCCTCAGGTTCCTCTTCTACCAGCTCTTCCTCAACTACTTCTTCCTCAGGTTCCTCTTCTACCAGCTCTTCCTCAACTACTTCTTCCTCAGGTTCCTCTTCTACCAGCTCTTCCTCAACTACTTCTTCCACAGGTTCCTCAACTACTTCTTCCTCAGGTTCCTCTTTTTGTGTAGT
This sequence comes from Candidatus Poseidoniales archaeon, assembly GCA_045567955.1. Lineage (GTDB taxonomy): Archaea > Thermoplasmatota > Poseidoniia > MGIII > CG-Epi1 > CG-Epi1. The sequence goes on from JBJLBX010000024.1 coordinate 372, forward strand.
TATACCAAACTCCTTCATCAATACTCGATTCTCTTCCAATTCCCTTTTTTGATCTTCTACCTTTTGCTTAATTTCTCTTTCAGATTCAATGAAATCTCTTTCCTTATCTTGTAAAACTTCCACCATTTCAGCTTCGGCTTTCGCGATTTCATCCATCTTTTCTTGATTTACTTTTTCAAGTTTCTCTTCCATCTCAGAAGAAAGTGAAGTAAGTTCTAAACCTTTCTTTGCTAATTCCTTCGATAACTTACTTTTTTCAGAATCAAAATTCGATTTCAAACTTAACTCTTTAATGTGGAATTCTTTTTCAAAAGCCTCTCTTTCTCGAGCTAAACTATATTCTAAATCTTGCTCTCTTTTCAACACATCTTCTTCGCGTAGTAAAAGTTGGGAAACCTTACGTGGAGGTGCAAATTCATCTCTCTCTGGAACAACCATTTTCTCCTTAAGCGTATTAACAACCTCAATTCTAATACTGGTAGAATACTCACCTCCTAAGAATCTCATTTTGACTTCAGAAGTATGATTTCCAACTTCCATCGGGAATCCTGAAATTAATCCTGTATTTGGATTTAATTCAATACCTGTTGGTAAATCCGGATACAATCTATATCTAACATTAACAAAGTCATCAAATCTAACTAAACCCAGAGTTGTAATAATAGGATCAAGTAAAGGTTCTAATTTAACCATTGGATCACTTCTATCCTTTACAAAAAATATGTAATTCGGTGAATAATAAAATGGATTTCTATATTTTTTAATTATTATTAAAGCCAATAACAGAGCTAAACCAGATATAATAGTGTAATATGTCTTGTCGGGGCCTTCGAATATTTCATTGTAATCTAATAAATAAGTGAAAATTCCTGCAACTATAATAAAAACAAAATTATCCCTTAGTAAATCTAATATTTTTTCAGGGGTAATATCAACTTTCTGAATTTTCATCCTCATCTTCCTCTGAAGACATTCCTTCCTTTATACCTTCATCGAAGGCAGCTTTAGATTGACCCATACTTTTTGCAAGCTCTGGCAACTTTTTAGCTCCGAAAAGAAGTAGAACTACGCCGCCAATAATTATTGCTTCAGTGGTGCCAATCATACTTTACTACCAGTGGCTAGGTAAATTAACCTTACGGGGAAGGTCAAAAACCCATCTCCAATTGAAGTATTGTGGTCAAAAAGGCAGCTTACGATGATATCGTGGACAATTTGAGAAATCAATTCTGGATTTTTCTAACTGCGTCTGTCTTAATTTTTGGAATTGTATTTAATTTTGCTCCAGACATTATTGAATGGCTTGGAGATAAATTATTACCTGAAGATGCAACTCTAATCTATCTCTCTCCAGCTGAATATTTTCTTCTTAAAATGAGAGTTGCAGGTTATGCTGCCATCTCAGTTATTTTTATTGGCATTTTACTTCAAAGTTGGTATACTGTCCGAAAAAGAACCTTACTTCCTGATCTTGGCTTGGGAAAATTGATTCTAATTTTCATGGCCTCATTATCTCTTTTTGCCACAGGAATGTTGTATTCCTTACAATTAATGCTACCAACAGTCTTAGAATACTTGCAGAATGATGCAGCAAATGCCGGACTTGAAACTACATACAGTCTCAGTGCTTTCTACCATTTTGTCTTCCTCCTAACCTTTTCTTTAGGTATGACTTTTCAATTACCTCTTGTTGTCATGTTCATACTAAAATTAGAATTAGCTACTGTAGAACAATTAGCTGAATATCGAAGCCATCTCGTTGTTGTTTTCTTTATTTTAGCTGCGTTCATTACACCGCCAGACGTAATCTCACAATTCTTATTGGCTTTACCATTGATGATTCTATACGAACTTTCAATAATAGTAGGTAAAGTCGCATAGTGTGGAAATCGGAATACACACTTTTGCGTCTGCAAATTTCAAAGATGAAAATGGAAAACAAATTCCCAATAATCAAGCTATCAATGAATTGATTGATAGAATTGAATATGCTGACAAAGTTGGAATTGATGAAGTTGGTATCGGCGAACATCACAGAGAAGAATTCCTTGATTCAGCAGCACATATCACTCTAGCTGCAGCTGCTGCAAGAACTAAAAATATTAGATTAACAAGCTCAGTTACTGTCCTTAGTGCTGCAGATCCAGTTCGCGTTTTCCAAAATTTTGCCACACTAGATTTAGTTTCAAACGGTAGAGCTGAAATCATAGCTGGACGTGGTTCATTTACCGAAGCTTATCCTCTTTTTGGCCTCAAAATGGAGGATTATAACGGCCTTTATTCTGAAAAACTAGATTTATTACTAAAGATTCGCGATAATGAAATTGTTAATTGGTCCGGTAAATTTAGACCTGATTTAGTAGAACAAGCAGTCTATCCTAGACCGATTCAAGACCCACTGCCAATTTGGGTTGGTGTTGGAGGTACTCCGGAATCATTTGTTAGAGCTGGCGTACTTGGATTACCATTAATGGTTGCTATAATTGGTGGAGAAACTCATCGTTTTGCACCACTTGTAGAATTGTATAGAAATGCAGGTGAGAAAGCAGGCCATGATCCTGAAAAATTAAAAGTTGGAGTACATTCTCTAGGATATGTTGCTGAAACAAGAGAACAAGCCATCAATGACTTCTTTCCAGGTTATGCTGAATCTTTCACAAGAATTGGAAGAGAAAGAGGCTGGCCTCCAGTCACAATGTCACATTTTGAATCTCAAATTGGACCAACTGGAGCATTAGTTGTAGGCAATGTTGAAGAAGTAGCCGAAAAGGTACTCAGACATAGTGAAGCATTAGGTGGACTTTCACGATTTAGCTTTCAATTAGATGTTGCAGGTTTAACTCATGAACAACTGATGAATGCTATTGATTTACTAGGAACTAAAGTAGCTCCAATCATAAGAAAAACAAATTGAATTATTTAAGCGAAGATAATGCAATTTTTAAATCATTTCCATTAGTAATGGGTTCTTTACAAGTATAATTTTTACAAATATAAGCTGTCAGTTTTCCGTCTAACATTTTCTTATCTTGCATTAATGGCATATCTAATCCAGATGCAGAAGATGCTATGATCTTAAATGGAAAAAAATAACTCCTTAAAATATCGGTAAAATCACTTTCAGTTTCTTCGGAAGCTAAAGCAATCTCTAACGGCCCCTCAGATAAATAATGGTTCACCAGAAGTGCTGTTGAGTGAGCATAAGGATATTGATTGATATATTTCCCAGCACGATTCATAGAAGCTTCAACAACTTCTCTATACTTTTTATTATCATAGTAATGATGAAGCCTGACTAACAGAAGACTACACATGAAATTGTAGGAGGGTGTAGCATTATCCATACTATTACCACTATTAATCACAATATTCTTTGAAAGAGATTGTTTGAATTGACCATCTGTGTAAAATTGGTCTATCAATATATCTGCATATTTCTTAGCTAATTCCAAATATTTTAAATTAAAACTAGCTTCATACATATCAATAAGCGAATTGCCAAAATAAGAATAATCTTCTGCAAAGGCATCAATATGCGCCACGTTTTTTCTGTAAACTCTATTTAGAGTTCCATCCTTTTTAGACATTCTTTCTGTGATGAAAGTAACGGCTTTGTCAGCTGCATCAAAATATTCTTTCTTCCCAAGTGCATACGAAACTTTAGCAAGTGAACTAATCATTAGAGCATTCCAAGACACGATTATTTTATCATCCGTCCCAGGAGGGATTCGTGAAGCTCTATGCTCTTTCATTTTTATTCTAGAGCGCTCTAACGATTCAATAATATCCTCTTCTCTAATTTTCAATAAATTTGATAATGATGATTTCTTCATTACTATATGAGGAATCGAATTGCCTTCCCAATTGCCTTCTTCGGTAATATCAAAATATTGGCTGAAAATATCAGATTCCTCTTTGGTTAAAACTTCTTTAATTTCAGATTGCTTCCAAACATAGTATTTACCTTCAACACCTTCCGAATCAGCATCCATGGAGGAATAAAATCCACCGTCCTGATCAATCATTTCATCTTTTAACCATTCAAAAATTTTAGAAATTACATCCAAATATTCTGGTTTCTTTGTTATTTGATATCCGACCAAATATGCTTCCATAAGTTGGCCGTTATCATAAAGCATCTTTTCAAAATGTGGCACTAGCCATTTTTCATCAACAGAATATCTAGCAAAACCACCACCTATATGGTCGAAAATTCCTCCCTGATACATTGAATCTAAAGTTTTGACTGCAGAGTTCAATGACTCTTTAGAATCATTGATATGATAATCATGTAGAAGATGTAAAATCGCTCCAGTGTTAGGGAATTTAGGAGCAGGACCAAAGCCACCCCATACTTTATCAAAATTAGAATTCCAATACTCTAATGCTTTTTGGTTAACGTTACTTTCTACATTTGTATTTTGTATATCTGTAGAATTCAAATGCTGAACTATAGAATCTGCTTGGGAAAGTAACTGATCTTTGTTGCTAACCCATACTTCAGCAAGTTTAGTTAGAAGAGTGGGGAAACCCGGCCTACCATAAGCATCTTGAGGTGGAAAATAAGTTCCTGCAAAAAATGGTTTGAGGTTGGGAGCTAGGAAAACAGTCATTGGCCAACCTCCTTGGCCTTTATTCATCACCTGAGTAGCTGCCATGTAAACTTCATCCAAGTCAGGTCTTTCCTCCCTATCCACTTTAATGTTTACAAAATTACTATTCATTACTTCAGCAGTTTTTTCATTTTCAAATGATTCTTTTTCCATAACGTGACACCAATGACATGCTGAATAACCAATACTCAAGAGAATTGGAACGTCACGTTTCTTTGCTTCATCAAGAGCTTCTTGAGACCATTGATACCAATCTACTGGATTGTGGGCATGTTGCAACAAATAAGGGCTTGTAGAATCAATCAAAGAATTGGTGTACTTTGGGTTCTCCGTCATTCGTAACTAAGCATCATGACCGCGGTATTAAATTAATCCTAAAAATAGAGGCACAAGAACTAAAACAGACCTGTTACTCCCTATTTCTTGTCCAGTCCGATGATGCGTCAGTACCACGCCATAAAACGTGAAAATCCAGATTCAATTCTATTATTCAGAATGGGTGATTTCTATGAAACGTTTGGAGACGATGCAGTTATTGTTGCTAAAGATTTAGATATTACTTTAACTGCCAGAGACAAAAATTCCGATAATCCAATTCCTTTAGCTGGAGTTCCCTATCATGCTTTAGACAGCTATCTTGGAAAATTAATCAAGAAAGGACATCGAGTTGCTATCTGTGAACAGCTAGAAGATCCAAAAAGTTCGAAAGGAATTGTAAGAAGAGGAGTTACTAGAATTGTAAGCCCTGGAACTGTTGTTGAAGGAACTATGCTAAGTAATTCCAATAATTTCTTAGCATCTATCAATGAAACTGACGATGGCCTTGGTCTAGCAATAATGGATATTTCGACTGGTGAATTTGCTACTGCTCAATTTGGAGATAGAGAATCATTAGAATCTGAAATGATGAGATATGCTCCTTCTGAAGTTATTGTTCCTGAAGATAATGAGCATATTGAAAATTGGATGATGGCTCTTGGAGTAAATACAACACCACAGAAAGCAGATTCATGGATGTATCCTGTTGCTAAGAAAACGTTAGAAAAGAGATTTGGAAGTGTTGAAGAATTAAAAACATATCCAATGGCTGTTGCTGCAGCTGGATCAATCTTATCTTATGCTACTGAAAC
>JBJLBX010000025.1:0-6018 GCA_045567955.1 Candidatus Poseidoniales archaeon
CCGCTGAAACAGCACGTGACGGTGGTAAGGTTAGAAAAGGTTCCAATGAAGTAACCAAGTTGATTGAAAGAGGACAAGCAAAATTAGTCGTAATGGCTCTAGATGTTGAACCTCCTGAAATTTTAGCGCATTTACCAATGCTCTGTGAAGAGAAACAAATTCCATACACATATGTTCCTTCCAGAGATGAACTTGGTAAAGCAGCAGGTCTCAAAGTAACTACAGCAGCAATTGCAATTACAGAGATCGGCAAAAAGAAAGGAGCTTTAGACGAAGTAGTCAAAGCTATAGAGTTAGCTAAGAAGTAAGAAATATGGACGGCATTCCAGCACAAGTAGTTGAAGTTCTCGGACGAACGGGAATGAGAGGCGAGGCCTCTTCCGTTAAGGTTCGAGTTTTAGATGGTGATGATCGGGGCCGAATTATTAGAAGAAATGTGGTAGGGCCAGTAGATATTGGAGATCAATTATTATTGTTAGATTCTTCACGAGAAGCTAAGGCATTGGACAGGAGATAAAATGGCAGAAACAAAGAAGTGCTCGTTTACAGGAAAGCAAATACCTCCTGGAACTGGTATGATGTATGTTAAAAAAACAGGCCAGGTGCTCTATTTTATTAATTCTAAAGCTAAGAAGAATTATGTTAATTTGAATAGAATTCCAGCCCGTACACGCTGGACTGATACTTTCCACTCCAAGAGAGAGAAATGAGTAAAGAAGTAACCTATGTTATGGTTAAGCCAGATGGCGTACAACGAGGCTTAGTTGGCGAAATAGTTCAGAGATTTGAAAGAAAAGGTTTACAGTTAGTTGGACTTAAACAGGTTGTACCAAGCGAAGAAATAGCTCGTAAGCATTATGCAGTACATTCTGAGAGACCCTTTTTCCCAGGTTTAATTAAATTCATTACAAGCGGGCCAGTAATATGTATGGCTTGGTCAGGACTAGATGCAATTAGTGTTGCTAGAAATTTAATAGGATCTACAAATGGCCGTGAAGCAGTACCAGGGACAATTCGTGGAGACTTTGGAATGGATATTGGATATAATATGATTCATGGTTCAGATGCAGCTGAGACTGCTGAATTTGAACTTGGTTTATGGTTTTCTGAAGGTCTGAATGAATGGACACAAGACAGTCAGTCTTGGGTTTACGAATAAATTCCATAGGTCACAGTTTTAATCCCGTTTCTTATGGCAAAAAATCATGCCAAATCCGTCAGACCTTAGAGTAGGAGTTATCCGAATTGAGGGTACTAATTGTGAAGATGAATCTGCAGCAGCTTTTTCATCATTAGGTTGTAATTCAGAGAAAATACATCTTAAACAATTATTAGGTGAAGTTGAAGAATCTAATTGTAGAAATATAATGGATTATGATGCACTTTATTTTCCAGGAGGCTTCAGTTCAGGTGATTATATTCGTGCTGGAGCAATCTTTGCAGCCCGTGTAAAATCCGGTCTTAAATCTCAAGTCGATGAGTTTATAAAAGAAGGTAGGCCTGTTTTGGGTGTTTGTAACGGTTTTCAGATTTTAGTGGAATTGGGGGCATTACCTGGCACTGATTCAGGGATAAGTATTGTTCCAGATGCAGTACTTCATACAAACGATTCAAATCGTTTTGAGGCAAGGCACATTCATCTTAGAGTAGAAGATAGTTCACAAAGTTTTTTTACAAATAAATATGAAACAAATCAAGTTTTATCAATTCCAAATGCACATGCAGAAGGTAAACTAATGATGAGTAAAGAAAAATTTGATGAATTGAAAAATAATAATCAAATTGCATTTAGATATTGTGACAATAAGGGCAATTTGGAGGCAGGTTATCCTTGGAATCCAAATGGGGCTGCTTATGATATTGCAGGAATTACAAATCCTCAAGGAAATGTACTAGGGATGATGCCCCATCCAGAACGAGTTTTTCATGGTTGGCAACATACCGATTGGACGTCATCGGGCAAGGATCCTTCAGGTTCTGGAGATGGTAGAGCCTTATTCGAAGGAGTTGTTGATTTTCTTTGTCAGTAGATGATTTAGAAGTTGCAATTAAAGCAGTCATTCGAGCTTCAGAAATAATAGCTGAAAGTTATGGGAATTTTAAACAATTAAATTTTAAATCTGATATTGATGTTGTAACTGAAGTTGACTTCAAGTGTGAAGAAGCAATAAGTAAAATTTTAAGAGACGAAACACCAGATTATGGGATAATCGCCGAAGAAGGGACTAGTTTTCCAGGTGAAAAGATATGGATAGTCGATCCTTTAGATGGTACTATCAATTTTTCACATTCCTTTCCCTTATTTGGCCCTTCTATTGGTTTGTGTAAAGGGGATGAAGTTTTAGTTGGAGTTATTGCAGATCCAATACGTAAAGAATTATTCTATGCATCTAAAGGAAATGGGGCTTTTTTGAATGATTTGTACAATAAAGGTGAACCTAAACGTTTACATGTTTCAAATACTAAGAAGATGAAGCAAGCGATTGTAGCTTCAGGACTTCCATATATCCGAGATGATGAATATTTCCAGAAGATGGGTCGTAATTTCATAGCTTTAGAAAAAGAAATACAGTCAGCAAGAAAATTGGGAATGGCTGCATTAACTATGGCATATATTGCAGCAGGTAGATTGGAAGGCTATATTGTGTCAGGGGCAAAATCGTGGGATATGGCTGGTGGGATAGCTATACTAGAAGAAGCTGGAGGAAAAATCACAAATTATAAGGGTGAACCTTATTCTTTAGATGCATTTGAGTGGATTGCTTCTAATGGTCATCTGCACGATAAATTTGTAGAGATATACAAATAATTAATTTAGTGCCGTTTACTGGGGTTTTATGACTGACCAGTTGTATAAGAAAATGAATGATGGCTATAAGATTCCTGTCGTAGGTTTAGGTACTTGGAAATCCGAACCAGGAGATTCTACATACAATGCGGTTCTTAACTCCATTAATGCAGGATATCGTCATATTGATACAGCAAGGGCTTATGATAATGAATCAGATGTAGGTAGGGCCGTTAGTGATGCTGATATTGATAGAAAGGAGTTATTTCTTACAACTAAATTATGGAATAAGGATCAAGGTTATGATACTGCCATCGAAGCCTGTGAAAAGAGTTTAGCAAGACTAGATTGTGATTATATCGATTTATATCTTATTCATTGGCCTTTGAAGGGCAAAAGAAATGATTCTTGGAGGGCCTTTATTGAATTGCAAAAACGAGGACTTTGCAAATCTATTGGTGTCAGTAATTTTACAATAGATAATTTAATAGAATTAGAGGATAAAATGGGAGTTATACCTGCAGTAAATCAGGTTGAATTCCACCCTTATCATTATCAGAAAAGTTTGTTAGACTATTGTAATTCAAAGAATATTATTATCGAAGCTTACAGTCCGTTGGTTCATGCTAAAAGAATGGATGAAGAACGTCTAGTGGCCATATCTAAAGAAATAGGCAAAACTCCAGCCCAGATTTTGATACGTTGGGCTATCCAAAGAGGTATGGTTGTTCTTCCAAAATCGGTTAAAGAAAACAGAATTATTGAGAATTTCACAGTTTTTGATTTTGTTATCTCAGATTCGTTGATGAAACGATTGGATGAGTTGGATGAAACCTTTGTAACTTGCTGGGATCCAAACAACCCTCCACCCTACGCTCCAGTTTAGGTAAAAAAACTGCATTTTTTCTTAAATCAGACTGTTTATTATGTCTTATTATGTATGCAAAATGCATATTTATGCAAAATGCATACTATTTAATACTCCTTTCTTTCTGACGATAATATGGTAAAAGAGACTTATACATCTATAAGAGTCACAAAAAATGTAAGAAATAGTCTTCAAAATTATGTTGAAGCGTGTTATTCTGACCTTTCAATCAATTCTATGCTAAAGGTTCATATGGAGAATTTGCATGAAGGGCATGTTAGATTTCCAAAATATGGGATTTATGAGTGTCCTGAAAGTAGAAAAGCGAAGTTAAGGAAAGCAATTAACTCCAAATCGGGTAAATCAGTAGGGAATTCAATGTCTTTGACAGGCAGTCTTCCTGCAGACCCATACACTAGAACTGAATCTGATACAATGGGGCAAATGGAAGTTCCAGAATCGGCCCTTTGGGGGGCTAGTACACAGAGGGCAGTTCTCAATTTCCCAGTTAGCGGATTTAGGATGTCACGTTCATTCATAAGAGCCTTAGGTTACATCAAAGCCGGTGCGGCTGAGGCAAATGTTGAATTAGGTGTTATTACCAAAGAAATGAAGGATGCTATAGTAGAAGCCTCATTGAAAGTGGCTGATGGAGAATATGACGATCATTTTCCAGTAGATGTTTTTCAGACTGGTTCTGGCACTTCAACAAATATGAATGCGAATGAAGTTATAGCTAATTTATCTTCTAAAGATTCAGGATTAAAGATACATCCTAATGATCATGTAAATCAAGGTCAGTCTTCTAATGACGTTATTCCTTCAGCGATTCATCTTTCAGCTCTTTTAGATATCGAAGAGTCTCTCTGTCCTTCTTTAATCAGTCTTCAAAAAGCCTTAGAAAAAAAATCCGAAGAATTTATGCCAATCATAAAAACTGGCCGAACACATCTAATGGACGCGACACCTATTAGATTAGGCCAAGAATTCCAAGGATATGCAGGTTTAATTGAGCGTTCTTTAGATAGATTACTTCTCATTAAAGATGAATTATCTCTCTTAGCATTGGGAGGTACTGCAGTTGGTACTGGAGTAAATACACATTCCAAGTTCTCAATGCTTGCTTGTCAGCATATTTCACAATTATCGGGAGTAGAGGTTTATGAAACAGATAATCATTTTATGGCTCAATCTACCTTAGATGGCGCATTAACCACAAGCTCGGCTTTACGAGGTCTTGCAGTTAATATGCAAAAAATAGCTAATGATCTGCGTTGGCTAGGTTCTGGCCCACGGGCCGGTTTAGGAGAAATTGCACTACCTGCAGTTCAACCAGGTTCATCTATTATGCCAGGTAAAGTAAATCCCGTTATTCCTGAGGCTGTAATTCAGGCAGCTTCTCAAGTTGTAGCCTGTGATGCAGCTTTGGTACAAGGTGCTCAAGGAGGTTACTTCGAATTAAATACAATGATGCCGTTTGTAGCTCATAATCTTCTTCAAGCAATATCTTTATTGACTAATTCTTCACAAATCTTTGTAGATAAGTGCATACTAGGTATTGAAGCTACTGAAAAAGGTCCTGAATTGTTAATGACTGGCTTAATGTTAGCTACGACTCTTGCACCAGTAATAGGATACGAAAAAGCAACAAAGATTGCTAAGGAAGCCCATGCTTCTGGTCAAACTGTATTAGAAACTGCTTTGGATTTAACTGATCTTTCTGAAACTGAGCTATTAGAAATACTCAATCCAGAAAAGATGGTTCAGCCTCAAGCCTAGATACGTTCATCTACTAAAGAACTTACGACCGAAGGGTCTGCTAGAGTAGAAATATCACCTAGATTATCTACATTTCCAGATGCGATGCTTCTGAGAATTCGTCTCATTATTTTACCTGATCTAGTTTTTGGTAAACCTTCAGTAAATTGTATTTTTTCAGGAGATGCATGTGGCCCAATGTCGGCCCTTACGATTTTAATTATATCTGCTTTAGTATTTTCAGTTATTTCATGTCCCGTTCTTAATGTAACGAATGCATATATCGAATTTCCCTTTATTTCATGAGGATAGCCAACAACTGCAGCTTCGGCTACATCGGGATGTCCACCTATAGATCCTTCGATTTCGGCAGTCCCTAGATTATGTCCTGAAACAATTATCACATCATCAACTCGTCCTGTAATCCAATAATATCCATCTTCATCTCTTTTACATCCATCTCCGGAAAAATATTTTCCAGGGAACTTTTCAAAATATGTTTCAAAGAATCTTTGATGGTCTCCATAAACAGTTCTCATCATTCCAGGCCACGGTCTTTGCATTACCAAATTTCCTTCAACATTATTTCCTTCTAGGACATTTC
>JBJLBX010000026.1:0-23084 GCA_045567955.1 Candidatus Poseidoniales archaeon
TTTCATCTGGAGGTGATGTCGGTGAAATGGGAGAATATCTGCCAAGAGCTGGAGACTTATTTTACAAATTGACCGAGCAAATACATGCTTCTTTCTCAACAATACTCAAAATGCCAAAACCAGTTGTAAACTCATTAAATGGAATTATTGCAGGTGGCGCTTTGGGAATTGCTCTTGCAGGTGATTACAGAATTGCAAACAAATCAACTAGATTACTTAGTGCTCATTTCAAACGTGGATTTGTCCCTGCTGGTGGTGCAACATACATTTTACCAAAATTGATAGGCTTAGGTAGGACACAAACTCTATTTTTTGGTGGAAAAACACTAAATTCAGATGAAATGTTAGAATGGGGACTAGTACATGAGGTTGTAGACGACCAGTATTTAAGTGAAAGAACGCTAGAAATGGCCAAAGAACTGGCATCGGGACCTACAAATGCAATAGCTGAAACAAAAATGCTACTTTTGGAGTCAGACACTATATCACTAGAAGAAGAATTAGAAGAAGAACGTAGAAAAAATCGTGATAGTGGCAATAGCGGTGACGCTGTAGAAGGAATCAAAGCATTTCTTGAAAAAAGAGAACCGGAATTTGAATAAATGGAACTTAACATATCTGAAACAGATCAGAAAGAAATGACTAGTTTTTTCTATAGAATACTAATTCCTAGACCAATCGCTTGGGTTTCAACTAGATCTAAAAGCGGAATTGATAATCTAGCTCCTTTTTCATTTTATGGTGGAGTTTCTGCAAATCCGCCAATTGTTTCTTTGGGTATAGGAAGGCGGGCTGGAAAACACAAGGACACCTCACAGAATCTATTAGATACTGAGGAATGTGTAATTCATCTAACAAGTGTTGAACTTTCTGAAAAAATGGTCAAAACTTCTGCTGAATTACCTCCTGAAATTGATGAATTTGAAATAGCAGGACTTGAAAAAATAAAAGCTATTGATGTCTGCCCACCTAGATTAAAAGATGCGAAAATCGCGATGGAAGGGAAATTATACAAACATATTGAAGTAGGAAATGGTCCTGGAGATATGATTCTAGTGGAGATCATACGGATTCACATTGATGATTCTATATTAGATAAAAGAGGCAGACCGGATGTTTCCAAGCTTGATCCATTAGGAAGACTTGGAGGGAGACAATACGCCTCCCTTACAAAAGTCTGGGAAATTATTAAACCAGATTAAATGGCGGGCTCGGGGGGATTTGAACCCCCGGATCTGGGTTCGAAGCCCAGCAGGTTTCCAAGCTACCTCACGAGCCCACAGTTCTCCAAAGAGAGGGGAATTTTAGCTTTCTTTCAATAAATTCATTAGCAATTCTACATTAGATATTTCAATAATTGCTAATATCCTTTCATTATCTAAATTTTCTCTAAACTTTGAAACCATGTATTTTACACGTGAATTTTCAAGATTATTAAATCCTGATAATTGCCGAATTGCACTTTCCATATTCATAGCTATCTCTTCTGGCGTCTCACCATCTATGCCTGATTTAACCATTGATTTTTCTAGACGGCCTCGCTTGAAAAGTTGCCAAGTCGATATTTTTTTGGTATATTCATCAGTGTAAGTCTCCTCATCCATATCTAAACCAAGTATGTCTATATCTTTCAAATCTGAAATCTCAATTGCGCTTGTAAAGGAAGGTGGAGGAAGTCTAATTGAATTATCTCCCACTATTTTGCGTAAACTAAGCCCATAAATTTCATCCCATCCTGACAAATCATAAGGTTTGCCATCCCAATTCCTTATACCTTCTATTTCACCTTCTGAAAGACCCAATACTATCAAATTCGGATCAAATGAATCTATTTCTTTTTCAACATCTTCAGCTTCTGAAACTAACCCTTTTACGGTAGATAAAATACGAATTTGCGTACTTCCTATTTCTAAATATTGAGAGTTCATCGACATTTGTGAAAGAATAGGGCACTAAAAACTAAGAGGTTTACATTTATGATGTTCAAAACATCCTCTACAAAGAAATTTTGAACACGTTTTACAATTATTTGTTGCTAAATTACCACATTGCTTGCAATTACCTGCAATCACTCACTACCTTCCCAACGTGAAAAAATATCTGAATCATAACCCAATAAATCCAAAACACGGCCAACAATAAAATTAATATTATCATCTAGTGTTTTGGGTTTATTATAAAAGGCTGGAGAAGCTGGTGCAATAATGGCACCTGCATTGGACAACTTAGCCATATTATCTATGTAAATTGAATTTAATGGAGTCTCTCTAGGGACTAAAATTAATTGACGCCTCTCCTTAAGCATAACTAATCCAGCTCGAGTTACTAAATTATCAGAAATGCCTGCTGCTAATTTACCAAGTGTAGTTCCTGAACAAGGAATAATTGCCATTGCTTTAGCTTTAAAAGAACCTGATGATATACTGGCAGCAAGATTATCATTATCATGAACTACATCTGCTAAAGCTAAGACTTCTTTCCATGAACGACCATCGCCTTCGTGCTTGTTTACTAATTCTGCAGAGGGACTGCAAGTTAAATGTACTTCAACATCAAACTCTTTTAGTATCTCTAAAAGGCGTACTCCGTAAGGAATCCCTGATGCTCCAGTAATACCTACTACTACGCGATCCATACACTAATGCAAACTTCGGAGTCTTATAACTTTTGTTTTCTATGCAGTTCCATCACGCCAAGCTTTGTTTTCTGCGGTTTCATTAGCCCAGCCTGACTTAGATTCCCATGGGAGAGCCTCTTCAAATCGTGAACCATTGCCATCCAGATCTGGCATTTTGCCGGTCTTAGCAAACTCATACAAGGCTGCTACGACCACAACTTCAGCAGTATTAGCCCACAAAATCAAAATCCCTACTAGTATAACTCCAACAGTTATTCCAAGCATTGGAGATATCATAAAAATTAAGAAACTTATACCAAGTGAAATTACAATACCAGTTGATGAAATAAGACCGATACCCAAACCACTTGTTACATTTTCACCCCATGTTTTTCCAAACAAAACTCGACCATCTCTCAAACCTTCTCTTACTCCTTTTTTCTCAAGTACAATCATAGGAATAATGAAAAATGTATACACCCACCAAGCTACTTCAACAAGTAATAGCATAATATAAGCTATCATTTTCATGGCAGGATGTGCTTTATCATTATTTCGCATTGCATCTCTTGCTATCCTTAGAAGAAGCCCAACAGTCCCAGCAATAATACCCCATAAAATTATTATATGGATTCTACTAAAAGCAGCTCGAATACCAGTCATAATTGTCGGATCTCCACCAGTTAATCTTTCATGTGCACTAGCAATTATAGCCGTATTCCAAAAAACAACAATGATACTGCCAAACATATATGTCACGAAAATCCAAGCCCTGTAAGCATCCGTCATTTCACCACCAATTGATTCACCTGTTTGAGGATCTATTTTTTCATCAGTAAAAGCCCAGTGGTTTTCGGTCGTTTGATCTGCTTCGTATACTGGATATGATGCTGCACCTATAGTCGCAAATACCATTAAAGCTGATAAAAACGTATAAAATAAAAGTTCAGGATCGGCCTTAACTACTGAAAAACTAAGCTTGCTAAGCGTCCAACCACGGCCTATTGTATCGAAAAAACCCATAATGTTTCAAGGGATATCAGATATATACTTTTTTCCAAAAAAAAGATTTCCACAGATAAGCGTATAAGTGCACACTTTTCCAATACATCATGGATAACCGCTTTACTGCACCTGGAAAAATAATTCTTTTTGGAGAACATGCAGTAGTTTATGGAAAACCAGCAATAGCAATTCCAGTCTCTGGAATGAGGGCTAGTGCATGGAGTGAACCTAACGAAGGTGGATTAACCATAAATGCATTGGATCTTAATGAAAAATTTGACTTGCAAAATAGTAGTAACCAATTCAGTATCTTGGCTCAAACTATCTTATCTCAAAATAAACAAAAAGAACCTAATCTAACTATTAACCTATCTTCAGAATTACCTCAAGGCTCTGGAATGGGAAGTAGTGCTGCAACTGCAACAGCAGTTTGTAGAGCTCTATCTAATCACTTAGGTGTTGATTTAGATGCAAATCAAGTTTCAAATCTTGTATTTAATGCAGAGAAAATAGTACATGGAACTCCCAGTGGAATTGATAATACCGTAGTTGCCTATGAAATGCCCGTCTATTTTGTTAAAGGAAAAAAACCAATAGCATTTATGCCTGGGAAAAGATTCTATCTCGTTATTGGAGACACTGGAATAGAAGCTTCAACAAAAGAAACTGTAGAAAATGTAAGAAAAGCTTGGCAAAAAGAGCCCGGATTAATGGAAGGATATTTTAATGAAATTAGTATAGTCACTGAAAAAGGAAAATTGGCTATTGAACAAGGCAAAACTGAATTAGTTGGTGAAATTATGGATAAAAACCATGAATTATTAAGCTCAATTGGTGTTAGTCATAAGAAATTGGATGAACTTATAGATATTGCAAATAAAGCTGGAGCATTAGGGGCAAAATTGACTGGCGGTGGTGGTGGTGGCAATATGGTTGCCTTGGCTAATAATATAGAAGATCAACAGCACATACACGATAAAATAACGGAAGCTGGATATAGGGCCTATCAGACTTCATTCGGAGAACAAAGATGAACCTCAAAGAATTTGTAGATTTATTAGATCGAGAAGGGAAATTGAAAAGAGTGACTAAAGAAGTCGATCCTGTCTATGAAGTTGCCGCTCTTATGGATGAAGCTGGCGATACTCCCTTATATTTAGAAAATGTAAAAGGAAGTATACTTCCTTGTATTACTAATATTTGTTCAAGTAGGGAATTAGTAGCATTGGCACTAGAATGTACACCCAATGAAATTATATCTAAAATATCTAATGCAATTAATAACCTTAAAGAACCACCAATAAAGCAAGTTCAAGAATACAAAGAAATTGAAGCATCATTAGATAAGTTGCCCATTCTAACACATCAAATAACTGATGGAGGGCCATATATTGCTTCAGCAATGGCTGTTGCTCACGACCCTGAATTTGGTAGAAATATTTCATACCATAGAGCGATGAAAATTGATAGTAATCATATGGTTATGAGGATTTTAGATAGGCATCTAAAAGAATATATGGATAGAGGGCTCAAAGAATTTGCTTATTGTAATGGTGTTTCAGTGCCAGTTTTATTGGGTTCTGCGACATCATTCGAAATCGAAAATGATGAAATGGCAGTTGCTAATGCCTTAGCAAATTCACCAGTTATTGAAGTTGGAGGGCATATGGTTCCTGAATCTGAAGTTGTTATGATCTGCGAATTTACTGGCGAATTGCATGACGAGGGATCTTTCTTAGATTTAACTGAAACGCCAGATATTGTTCGTAAAGGTCCAGTAATAAAAATTAAGAAAATATTTGTAAGAGATGACTCAATATTTCATGCATTATTACCTAGTGGTCCAGAACACAAAGTTCTAATGGGAATGCCACGAGAACCAACTATCTATAATGCAGTAAGTAAGGTAGTAGATTGTCATGATGTTTTTATGACGCAGGGTGGAGGATCTTGGCTACACGGAATAGTTGCAATTAACAAGAATAATGAAGACGATGGAAGGAAAGCAATTGAGGCTGCTTTTGAAGGGCATGCATCTATGAAACATGTATGGGTTGTTGACTCAGACATCAATATTACTAATCCACAATCTGTGGAATGGGCCATGGCTACACGTTTTCAAGGAGATAAAGATTTAGTAATAAAAACTGGAGTAAAAGGATCATCATTAGATCCAAGTTCTAATCCTGAAACTAGAGAAACTGTAAAAGTTGGATTTGATTGTACAATTCCTCTAGACCGAGAAAAAGCCGATTTTATTAAACCGAAACCTGGAATGAAGGTTAAATTGGAAGATTATTTAGATTAATGAAATTAACACCTGAACAAGAAAAAGTTCTTGAAGGAAAGGAAGGAACTACAAAGCAAAAAGCTATTCGGCTTTTAATTGATTTAGGGGAAGCTGCTGGAGCTGAAAGACTAATACCTGTTGTTTCAGCCCATGTTTCAGGAGTTTCACCTTTAACGGGTGGTGATGGTTTAATTCAATTTTTAAGGGATTTAACGGCAAATGGTAAATCAGAAACTGCTGTTGAAACCACATTAAACTCAGCAGGTTGTGATAGAACAAAATTTGAAGAAATGGATATACCTGTAAAGGATTATGTAGAAAATCAGCAAATTATCTTAGATGCATATGAGAATCTAGGAATAAATTTATCTTTATCGTGTACACCTTATGACAACCTTACTGTAGAAGGAAATGCCTCATGGGCTGAATCGAATGCAGTCTGTTTTGCTAATTCATATACTAAACTAAGAACAAATCGAGAATCTGGCTTATCTGCTATTGCAACTGCAATCTGTGGATTCACTCCAGAGTACGGCCTTTTATTCGATGAAAACCGTATTCCAAATCTAAAAGTAACTGTAGATTGTGAGCTAAATGAACCTGTAGATTATTCCATTTTAGGAGACTGGATAGGCAAGCAAGTACAACCAAAATGGAAAATTGAATATGGGCCTATTCCTTTGATATTTGGAATTAAATCATTAAATTCAGAATGTCGAAAAGCTTTGACTGCTGCTGCTGCAAATTATGGAAGCCCTATGCTATTTGTGGATGGTTTTACAGAAAATCCAAAAAATATGAACTTGAATGCTGAACTTATCTTTACTAAATCAGATTTAGAAAAAAGGTATTCAGAATTAGCACCTAAAGAAACTGTAGATTTAATTACAATTGGATGTCCTCAAGCTTCATATGAAGAAGTAGAAAGAACGGCTGAATTACTTAATGGAAAACAAATTCCTAAAGGTCGGTTATGGTTATTTACTTCGTCTGATAATTTTGATAAAGCTAACCAAAAAGGATACATTAAGATTGTAGAAAATGCAGGCGGTCTTGTTCTACGAGAAACATGTCCTGAAGTCGTTCACTATAACCATTCTAAAGTTAAACATATCTTAACAAACTCTATGAAAGCTGAGCACTATTTGAAATCAGGTCTTAATTCAATTAATACTTCAGTTATGAAATTATCAGATTGTGTCGAACATGCGATTAATCCAAAATTAATGACTAAGAAACAAATGCCACCTAAAAATAAGAAAATTGCAAAACATTTAGTATCTGAAAAAACCAAACAAATCGGTGATTTAGTAATTAATGGGAAAGGATTGAAATCTCAAAATGAATGGACAATAGAAGGAGAAGCATTAGTTACAGATGTACCCATAACATTCCTCGGATTTGTTAATAGAAATACAGGTGTGATTGAAGAAGAAGGACACCCCATAAATGGCCAATCTATGGCTAATAAAATTTTAATTTTTCCTAAAGGAAGTGGATCTACAGTTGCACCATATGTGCTCTTAGGGCTCTTTTACAACGGAAATGGCCCTCTTGCAATAATCAATACCGATTTAGATCAGCAAACTATTCCGGCATGTAGCCTTCTTGGAGTTCCTTATGCACATTCATTTGATCAAAACCCCTGCCAAGTAGTAAATAACCAAGATAAAATCAGACTTAAGTTGAGTAATGGAGAAGTTAAGCTAGAAGCTTTGAATAGAACATAAATGAATATTTACTTGATTGCAATAGCAATAATTTCTATAATTGCATATATTGCTATGATTAATCTGATATATTTTTTAGCACCTACTAAAATAATGGAGGATTTTCCAAAAAAATGCTCACTAAATACAAAGTGTACACGAATTGCCGATACTATGACCCGTGGTTATGGATTAGAAGTTATTAAATTAAAAAGTGAGGTATCAAGCATACAAAAAAAGATTATAAATTTTGTTAAAAATAAATCCAATATGATTATTGTAAATGAAAAAGAAGGATTTATTCACTGTGTAGATATTACTCCTTTTTTTAGATTTTATGATGATGTTTCTATCAAAATATTCGAAGCTGAAGGATTAACTAATATCTGGCTACAAAGTCAATCAAGACTCGGAATTCATGATTTATATGTTAATGAAAAACGTATACAAGATTTACACAAAAATATATTAAAACTGGAATAACTATTTTTTTACTCTAGACATCAAACGTACTTTACGATTTTTTCTCCAAGATTCTATTCTATTTCTAAAACCAGCTTTGGTTTTTTCAGTGAAATTTTTTAACCTAACTGATAATTTTTTAGATTTCCAATGCTCTTCGCATTCACTAGATAATTTTGATATATGATCCATAATTTGATCAGTAAATTCTCGTAAATTTTCATAAGTGGTTTCTGACTTATCAAAATACAAAGGATCGCCGAATTTGTAGTAAAATTTCCGCCAAGGTCTCGGAATCTTCTTAGCAACCGGCCAAACATCATCAGTCTGTCGGATAGCTACTGGTACAACTGCCGCACCAGTCGCTGCTGCAAGACGTGCAACGCCTGTCTTACCATCTCCCATTATTCCATCACGTGAACGAGTTCCTTCTGGAAATATCCCAATTGCTCCTCCCTGATTTAGAACTTCTATTGCATTCTCCATTCCTTCTAAACCTCCTGCTTCTCGATCTACAGGAATTACGCCAACTTGTTTGAAGACTAAACGACGGATTGAACTGTCAAAATGTTCTTTTTTTGACATATAAGAAACTGGCCTCTTAGTTGCTGTCATTATGAAGGCTGGATCTATATGTGAAAGATGATTTGCAGCTATAATCAAAGGACCATCTACCGGAATCTTGTCTCTATCAAGATATCTTGGCCTAAACATTATTCTAAGGAAAGTACCTAAAGTTAGCTTAGTTGTCCGATAAGATAGTGGAGCTTTACTTCCCATCATTACCCAACAAGGAGTAATAATAATATCTTTGTTCGCTAAATTAAATTAAAGATTGTTCTTCAAGAACTACAGTTTGAACATGGGGGATATTATTGAGACCATCCTCAACTTCTGTAGCAAAACCTTCTCTGTCAATACCTATTATTGCAATCATAATAGCATTAAGTCCAAATGCAAATGGTTTGATTTCATGTGCACCTAAAGTGCCATCTTCTGGAAGGATTTCCGTAATTTTAGCTATTATAGCTGCTGTGTCAGAATCTGGTGATTCTGGCATAATTCGATATTTTAAGGCAACTTCACCCATGATAAGTAAGGCTTCAAGGGGTGTTTATTTAATTTGGGCAGAGATACAAAAAATATTAATAAGACCATTGACAAGTATTGTTTGATATATATGGCAATAGACGAAGATTACCACTCGACGTTCGAAAAAGTAGACACTTATGAGGGTGAAAGTCAACCTATTCAGATATGGGCGAAAGATCAAGACTCCTATACTGGTATTGGAACTGATAAATTAGGAATATGGGGGACAATAGTTGGTGTAGACTTTGATCTTTGTGTAGCTGATGGGGCTTGTATTGATGCATGTCCTGTAGAAGTTTTTGAATGGATAGATACACCAAATTCGTCAGCATCAGATAAAAAAGCTATAATGATTCGTGAGGATGAATGTATCATTTGCAGAGCATGTGAGTCTGTTTGTCCTGTTGAAGCAGTTCTTATTACTGAAGACTAATTACCATTATCATGGAAGAACCTGAACTACGTGTCGGAGGATGGGAAAAACAAGGTGGCAGAAGGTGGTTTAGACGTTTTTTTGCTTTAATTTTAATAAGTGCACTTGGCACCTTGATTTTAGGGCCAACGGCTGTTGATTACCGACCAGCTTATGTTTCTTCAGATTCTATGTATTTTCCAACTATATGGAATGGACCTTTTGATATTGATTATTCAAAAGAATTTAATGGACATCTAAAAATATCAAGTATTAGTTATGAATCCTCAGATAGTGAATCTGGGAAATTGATTGTGATTTCTATCTCTTCTTTAATTGATTTAGAAATTTTAAATATGCAAAACGTAATTATAGAAAAAGTTGAATCTGAAGCTAGAGATGAAGGTTTAGAATTGAAAAATGGGAAAATTGTTAATGAAGACTCTTTGGAGATAGGAGATGGCGCCTATCAATGGGATGCAAATGTAACTGAAGAAGCCGAGTTCTTTAACGTAAATGGAGCTGATAGTGAAATTTTAGTAAAAGCATACTTTTGGACTATTGAAGCCGCACCAATGACTAATCAGTTGGCAACTGAAATTCAAGAATTCCAAACTCAAACAGTAATATGTATAGCTTTTGGGATTGACATTTATACTATAAATCAAGCAACTGAAATGATTGGAAATGTGAAAATTTAAATGTTATTTTGTCCAGAGTGTAAAGCGATAATGTATCCTGATGGAGATAGCCTAAAATGTAAAAGATGTGGACATAGTCAAAGTAAAGGAAAACCACAAATTACTAGTAGAGAAAGAGAAGAAAAAGAAATGGTTGTAACTGAAGGTGTAGAAGGAACATTACCGAAAACAAAAATTATATGTCCAAAATGCAAACACAATGAAGCTACATATTATCTCAGACAGACGAGAGCTGCTGATGAACCAACTACTCGTTTTTATCAATGTACTGGATGTAAAAATCGTTGGCGAGAATACTAAACTAAACGGCCATTAGATTCCAATAATTTATCCTTAATATAAGAAAAAATTTCATCTTTAAGCTCGGCAGATTTATTGTTATCTTGTGAATGGCATATTAATTCAAGAACATTGCGCATTGAGTCTTCACCACCAGTTGTTCTTATAAATATCATTGATAAATATTGTGAATCATCTAAATTATCTTTACCTGAATGATAAAGAATTGAACGCATATTATCTATCTTAGAATTACACAAAAATAACCCAGGTAAATCTCTTGATATTGCCGTAATTTTCTTAATGGATAAACCTTCAATTTTTATGGAAGAATGGGATGTGAAATCTTTGTATTTTAAACGTAAGGAATCATGTTTTTCAGGCTCAATTTCAAATGGTTCGACATAACATCCCAGAAAATCAGTTCCAATTTCACCCAGGTTAATCGTGTGTTGTCTTCCAGCGCTATCGAAATATTGTAGCACCATTCTTACTCGAGTAAATACTCGATTTACTGGATTAAATTGAAATTTAGGAGAAACTGTTTCTCCAATCTCTAAATGATTTAAGCGAATAACTCCAGATTGGGGTTCAATAATACTAATTCCTGGACCATCCAATTTAATACGTAAGTAAATATCATCAATTTTTTCATCCGAATTGTTTTTTAATGTCAAATTAAGATTTATATTATCTTTAGAAGAAAAATTAGAACTTATCATTACCAAATGATTTTGTTTTGAACTATAATCTACAAAAGCAATATGATTATCTATTTTATCATTGATCAAATCTATCTTTGAAAAACGTATATCTGAACTCTTATGATATGTTGATAAAAAATCCTGTGGCTCTGAATCCAGTTCTCCAGAACGTAACCATTCCATTACTAAATCTTTAACTTTTGATTCCAAGGAAACTATGTCTTTGTCATAACTTATAGAAATATTCTTTAAATTAATAATTTCTTCAGAAATACCTTTTTTGGATTCTTTTAAAGAAGCAACAGAATTATTATCAATAGAATCTTTCTCCGATTTTACCTCAAATCTCTTTAATTTATTTAAAAGATTATTGGCCCTTTTAAGAGAGTTATCCAAAAAAGTTTTATCATGCAAATCTCGATAAAATGAATAATATGGATAAAGAAGAGGAATCATATCATCAGTATGAGCACCTCTCAAACCTAATTTATCCATAAAAGAAGGTAAATTATCTAAATAGCTAACATGTCTCTGGTGTAAAGAGGTCAAATGCTGATTTGCCCCATCAACCAAATGAAAAGATTCTTTTAATAGACTGAAATTACCAGATTTCAGAGATTTAGCATTTTTTATATCTTGTGTAACTTTAACCAGATTTGTTTCATAGAGTGACACCTTATCAAATAAAATCTCAGTGTCTTTAAGAACTGCATCTATTTGCATACGCAAAAAACCTTCATTTTGAAACCAATGCACTTTACTTTCAGAAGCTAATATCACATCTCCACCATGCTTAGAAAATATAAAATCAATAATTTTCTCACGTGCTTGATAAGACCAAGATTGCTCGCCTTTATTATCTAATATATGGAATACTTTATTTGAATAAATACCAACCATCTTACCCGATTCAATTACTGTAGAACCATCTAAATCCTCTCGAGTTTGGTATTCCCATATTTTACTACCATTTCTATCTTGGCAAACTATAGTATTAGATTTTTCAAGAAATATGTGTTTTACTCCATTGTTTGAAAATGAAATGTTTTTAGCAAGTATCTGTTCTTTAGTCCAAAGTTTAGCTCCAGAATAGGAGAAAGCAATTGTTTCATCAGATGATACTGCCAAAAAATACTCTTTTGAGCAAACTATTTCAGAATAATTATCTTGTTTACTAAGAATAAGAAAATTATCATTATCTTCTACTAAAAGCAAACCTTCATTATTACAAATAATTAGTTGTTTGTCTTCAGACAATGACATTTTAGATATAGGAGATGATAGTGAAATATCACGATCAACTTCTCCAAACTGATTAAGATAATACAATTTATTTTGATTTGCTAAAATTATTGAATTACCATTTTTGCTAATACAGATTTTGCTGTCGTTGCTTAAGTTTTCATATTTCCAATTTAATTTACCCCAAAAATCATAACAAATTAAACTATCAATTGTTCTAATAAAAATACTACTAGTAAAATCTACTAAATGTATCTCCTTACCTTCATTTAATGGAATTTTTTCGACTAGCTCACGGTTATTGAAAACACTGACACCCTTATCTGACAAAACTGATACTGTGTCACCTTCACGACTAGCAGATATGCCTAACACAGTTCCGTCTATTGATTGACGAGCCAGAAGTTTTACGGGCTTCCATGAATCTTTTTTTATCGATGTACTGCGTAACATTTTTCTACAATTCCACTCCGAATCAATACCTTATGACTATCCCTAAATAAGAATAAATGTTGGAGCCACCGGAGGGATTTGAACCCTCGGCCTGCTGATTACAAGTCAGCCGCTCAACCGGGCTAAGCTACGGTGGCTTACACCCCGTTCAAGGTTGCTAAACAAAAAGTTTTACCCTCTATTGTATTCATAGTTTTGAAAAATCCCAATATGAATGACGAACAGTATATATACAGGCCGCTTGTGCGAGCATCCCTGATTTTGCAGGAAGGAGAATCACAAGTGGCAAAAGGACTTTACACCGCAACAAAACAGCGTAACAATCGCCAACAGCAGAGATGGAATGACCGATATTATCGTAAGAGAGTTATGAAGCTTAAAGAAAAAGCTGACCCTCTACAAGGTGCTCCTCAAGCTAAAGGAATTGTTGTAGAAAAAGTCGGTGTTGAAGCAAAACAGCCTAATTCAGGAATACGTAAATGTGTGAGAGTTCAATTAATTAAGAATGGAAGACAAGTTACTGCATTAGCTCCTGGAAATTTAGCAATTAGTTTTATAGATGAACACGATGAAGTAGTCATCGAAGGTGTTGGCGGCCGTATGGGAAGATCATACGGAGATTTATCTGGTGTTCGTTACAGAGTTGCAAAGGTAAATAATGTATCTTTGAAAGAAATGGTTCGTGGTAGAAAAGAAAAACCAATTAGGTAATTATGTCAGAAGTTGAAGAAAAAACTGTTGAAGAAGAGGCTCCTGTTCCCAAACCCGATATGCCCGTTGTTCCATTATTCGGTAAGTGGGATTTGACTGAAGTTGTTATTGATGATACAACTCTTGAAAAATATATTAATTTGGATGCATTCCAAATACCTCATACCGGTGGTAGACATTCTAAGAAAAGGTTTGGAAGAAGAGACCTAACAGTTATTGAAAGATTCATAAACAATTTGATGAGATCTGAAAAATATACTGGAAAGAAAGCACAAGCTTACAATGTTATGAAAAATGCTTTCGATATTATAAATTCGAAGAAAAAAACAAATCCTGCACAAATAATGGTGCAAGCTTTAGAAAACTCAGCCCCAAGAGCGGCGGTCGTATCTCTTAGGTACGGTGGAATTAGAGTTTACAGTGGAGTTGACGTTTCTCCAACAAGAAGAGTAGATACAGCAATCAGAAACCTCTGTATTGGTGCTCTTGAATCATCTCAAAAACAACGTTCAATCGAGAAATCATTGTCTCGAGAACTAATGCTAGCATCTGAAGGTAATCCAGATTCTTATGCCGTAGGCAAAAAAGAAGAATTGGAACGTCAAGCAGAAGCTGCACACAACTAAAGTGATTAAAAAATGGGCCGTAAAGAAGACAACATAAAGCGTGCAACCGCTTTATTCACAAAGCTAGACTACATAAGAAACATAGGTACTGCCGCACATATTGACCACGGAAAGACTACACTTTCTGACAATCTAATTTTTGGAGCTGGAATGATGTCTGAAGATTTAGCTGGTAAACAATTAATGCTAGATTTTGATGAACAAGAATCTGCAAGAGGTATCACAATTAATGCAGCTAACGCATCTATGGTTCATGAACATAAAGGGAATGATTATTTAATTAATTTAATTGATACACCAGGGCACGTCGATTTTGGTGGGGATGTTACCAGAGCTATGCGGGCTTTAGATGGTGTGATAATTGTTGTGTGTGCTGTTGAAGGTATAATGCCACAAACTGAAACTGTTATTAGACAAGCACTCAAAGAAAAAGTTAAACCTGTTTTATTCATAAATAAAGTAGACCGCTTAATCGCAGAATTACAAGTTACTCCTGAAGACATGATGCAACGATTTGGAAAAATTATTACTGAAGTCAATAAATTAATAGTAAGAATGGTTCCTGATGAATTTAAGAAGGATTGGATGGTCGATGCTCAAGCTGGAACAGTAGCATTTGGTTCAGCTTATCATAATTGGGCTACTTCACTCCCATTCATGGCTAAAAAGAATGTTAATTTTAAACAAATATATGAATTTATGGAAAAGGAACAAAAAAAAGAATTAGCGAAGGCCGCTCCTTTACATGAAGTTTTATTAGATATGATTGTCGAAAAGTTACCTTCAGCTGATGTTGCTCAAAAATACAGAATTCCACATATCTGGAGAGGCGAAGCTGAAGAAGAAATTGGTCAAGCAATGGTGAATGCAAACGCTGATGCTGATTCAGCATTCATGGTAACTAAAGTTGTTTTAGATCCACACGCTGGTGAAATCGCTGTCGGAAGGTTATTCTCAGGATCAATTAAGAAAGGCGACCAAATGTATGTTGCCGGAATGCCAAATGCAAATCGAGTGCAATCAGTAGGTATGTTTGTTGGTGGTGACCGTATTGCAACCGAAACTGTAACTGCGGGAAATATTATTGCTGTTTCAGGACTAAGGGATGCACAATCTGGGTCTACTATTTCATCTAATAAAGAAATGACTCCATTTGAAAGAATTGTGCATAATTCAGATCCTGTTGTAACTACTGCAATTGAAGCAAAGCACACTAAGGATTTACCTAAACTTGTTGAAGTTCTTCGCGCCGTAGCAAAATCAGATCCTTCTATTCAAATTGATAGTAATCTCGAAACTGGAGAGCATCTAATGTCTGGAATGGGAGAATTGCATTTAGAAATTACTGAATATAGAATTAAAAATGAACATGGTGTAGAAATAACTACATCGCCACCTATTGTTGTTTATCGTGAAACTGTAGCTATGACCTCTCCTGGAGACTTTGAAGGTAAATCACCTAATAAGCACAATAGATACTATATCACAGTTGAGCCATTAGAAGATGACATTCGAGAAGCTATTGTGGATGGAACTATCCCTTCTGGAAATATTAAGAAAGCAAAGGATGTTGCCAGACAGCTAATTGATATGGGCTGGACTAAAGTTCATGGAAGAGGTGTTTTGTGTATAGAAAATGGATGTGTATTTATTGATGCTACAAAAGGTATTCAAAATTTATTTGAAACCAGGGAATTACTAATTGAAGCTTTCAATGAAGTCGTAAAAAGAGGACCGCGAGCTAACGAAAAGATGATGGGGGTAAAAATAATACTGAATGATGCTAAACTTCACGAAGATGCAATTCACAGAGGACCTGCACAAACAATACCGGCAGTCAGAAATGCAATTAATGGTGCATTAGTTTCAGCTGGTGTGGCTTTATTAGAACCAAAACAAAAAGTTTACATTAATGTTCCTCAAGAATTAATGGGTTCAGTTACTGGAGAAATGTCTCAAAGAAGAGCTGAAATCGCAGGTATGGAAACCGAAGGAGATATGGCTGTAATTACGGCAAAAGCCCCTGTTAAGGAAATGTTTGGATTTGCAAGCGAAATTCGATCGGCAACAGGCGGAAGAGCTCTTTGGAGTACTGAATTCGCAGGTTATGAAACATTACCAAGAGAATTACTTGATGGAATTACTGAAGACATACGAAAGCGTAAAGGCTTGAAGGCAGAAATGCCAAGACCTGAAAATTACTCTTAAAGGCTTTAACAATCTTTATTTGTTATCTCTTTGAACAGGTCTGAAGGGATGAACCCAAGCTGCCAAATTTCTAGGACTTCTAGTTTGAACCCACAATTTACCATTGCCATGATAGTTACAAATCAATTGATCGCCAAATAAAAAGCTACGAATTTTCCTCCCAGAACGTCCAATACTATAATCCAAAGAACTTTCCCAAGCCACAGCATATCCATTATCTACAGTATAGGAACCCTGAACATCCACTTCTTGAACATCTCCATATGAACCAAAGAATAGTAAACCTGTTCCACTTACTCTAAGACCTAGCATTCCTTCCGCAAAAAAACCTCTAAAACCTTCCCAAGTTGCACTAGTTTCAATATTCCCTACATGGCAAAGATATGCACCACGTTCCATGTAAAGTGTTTCGTTATTGAGTTCCTTAACAATGATATCGCCAGAATAACCTGGTGCAATACCTATAGTTCCTGAACCACCTTCTGCAGTATAAGTATTAAGGAAAAAACTCTCACCACCCATTCTTCTTTTAAGCCCTGCAAATAATCCACCCTTCATTTCCGTCTTAGGTTTTACAGTCGTATCCATCCAAGTCATTGAACCTGGTTCTACAATTACTGATTCGCCCTCATTTAATGACATTTCAACAAGTGAATATGAAGGGGCTGAAATTATGTCGTATTTCATTAGCCCTTCCTCGGTGGTAATAATGGACCCAATGCCCCACCAAGTCTACTTGGATCATGTGATTGAACTAAGATTTTGCCTTGCCCTCTAAATTTCATCACTAAGCCTTCTCCGGACATCATAGAGGAAATCCAGCCTCCTCCTGCTTTTCCTATTTCATACTCGAGGCCATCTGTGAATGCAATCAAATGGCCATTATCTATTGTAACTCCATTATCAACTGCAACTTCACTTATTCTACCAAAACCATTTACTAGTAAATCCCCTTGTCCTGAGGCTTTAACAAAAACTAGACCTTCTTTACTAAACATACCTTTCGTCAATCCTTGATATTGGGTATCTAATTCTATTCCTGCAGAAGAACCAAGATAACTTCCTCCAGAACATATCCAAGTTTCCGAACCAATCTCTACTTTACGGACTTCTCCTTGATGTGTTGGTGCAAGACCAACTTCTCCAGGTCCTCTTCCTGCTTGATAACTAGATAAATGATATGTTTCACCTGCCATCATGGCCCTCAATCCTGCTGCAATTCCCCCAAAAAAACCTTGCCCCTCCTTTTTACGAGATACTACTTCAATATCAATATTCGATGACGCCCGATACATTGCGCCCGCTTCTGATACAAACTTTTCACCGGGTTCAAGCTCAACTACTGCAGAACCAAAAGCACCTTCACTATCTATTTTTATATTCATATTAACCTCGGAGTAAGCCAAGAGGCTATACCATCAATAGTACGTGTTTGCAAATATATTTTACCAACTCCACTAAATGTCATCACAAGTCCTTCACCTGATAACATTGTTGATTTCCAATTGCCCATACCTGAAATCTTGTAAGTTAAAGAAGGTTCAAAGGCTACGACATGCCCTGTATCAACTATGAATTCTCCATTGATTTCCTTCTCAATAATACCGCCAAAAGAATTAAAGAATAAATCACCATTGCCAGACGCTTCGAGTAAAAATGCCCCTTCTCCTGAGAAAAGTGCTTTGAGGCCTCCAAATTTAGCCTTAATATTTACTCCTGGCGTACATGCCAAGAAAGATCCAGCCATTATATTTAGATTATTATTTGATAGCTGATAATGTTCTACTGCTCCGGGCACTGAAGGTGCAAAAGTTAGACTACCTCCGTTTTCATGACTATATTTTCCTAAAAAGAAATTTTCGCCTCCAAACATCTTTCGAAACATTGCTGAAAAAAAACCACCTTGTCTTTGAAAACTCGAACTCATGTTTGAAGACATCCTAGACATCGCCCCAGGCTCAATCAAGATAGTCTCATTAGGTGCTAAATCTACATTAACTTCTCCATAAGAGGGATTCCCCTTTATGTCAAAACGCATATATTATCATACGATTACGGCTATTTATAACTTCAATATAGGCCAAATATAGGCTAAGTTGAGGGGAATCCTTTATTTACCCCCTATCCTGCCGACACATCCATCCCATGGAGGGAAATAATAATGGCTCAAAAACAACACTTGAATGTAGTATTCATCGGTCACGTCGACCACGGTAAGTCAACAACAGTAGGTAGAGTACTTTTGGAAGGCGGTGCAATCGAACAGCACTTGATTGATAAATACAGGAAAGAAGCTGAAGAACGTGGAAAAGCTGGTTTCGAATTAGCTTACGTTATGGACAATCTCAAAGAAGAGAGAGAACGTGGTGTGACTATAGATGTTGCTCACAAAGAATTCAAAACTGATACAAAACATTTCACTATCATTGACGCACCAGGACACAGGGATTTCGTAAAGAATATGATTACTGGAACCTCGCAGGCTGACGCTGCAGTTCTAGTTGTAGCTGCTGATGACGGTATTGCTGCACAAACTAAAGAACATTTATGGCTCTCAAAAGTTATGGGTATTGAACAGATGATTGTTTCTGTTAATAAAATGGATATAACCAAACCGGCCTATAGCGAAAGCCGTTTCAAAGAAGTTGTCGATGAAGTAAAGAAAATGCTAGCAATGGTTGGATTCAAAGATGATCAAGTCAATATTATTCCAGCATCAGGTTGGAAGGCTGATAACGTTAAAGAAAAAGGCGAATTGAAATGGTGGAATGGAGATACCTTGTTGCAGGCTCTGGATAAACTCAACCCACCTTCAGGCGCAGCTGATGCAAAAATCAGAATACCAATTCAAGATGTTTACAAAATATCAGGTATTGGAGCTGTTCCAGTAGGACGTGTTGAATCAGGAACTATCAAAGCTGGTACAAAATTAATTTTCAAACCATCAGCCCACTCTGGTGGTAAAGTTGGTGAAGTTAAATCTGTAGAAATGCATCACGCTGAAGTTCCACAAGCTGTCCCTGGTGACAACATCGGATTTAATTGTAGAGGTATTTCTCATACTGATATTAGAAAAGGTGATGTTGGAGGACCGGAAGATGATCCGCCTTCAGTAGCTCGTGCTTTCAAAGCTCAAATTATGATTTTAGATCACCCTAATGTAATAACACAAGGTTATACGCCAGTATTCCACTGTCACACAGCACAAGTTGCTTGTACATTTGAAAAATTGCTTGCTAAAATGGACCCAAGAACAGGTGAGGTTACAGAAGAAAATCCTGATTTCTTGAAGAAAGGAGATGCAGCAATGGTTCTCATCAGGCCAACAAAACCATTGGCTATTGAAGAACAATCAAAATACAAGGCCTTGGCTAGATTTGCTATCAGAGATATGGGAGCTACGGTAGCTGCCGGAATGTGTCTGAAAATAGAAGAACACTGGGATTAAGCTCTAACATATGGCTCCAAAAAAGGCATCCAGTAGAGCTTGTATCTCATTGCATGCCTTGAAACATGATATCGTAGATGGTGTATGTGATCAAATAAAATCCATCTCAGATAGAACTGGTGTTGACATGACGGGCCCTATTCCGTTACCAACAAGAAAACTAAAAGTGCCTGTTAGAAAATCACCTGATGGTGAAGGGTCGGAAACGTGGGATAGATGGGAAGCTAGATTGCATAAGAGATTAATCTATATTGATGCTGATGAAAGAGCAATGCGTCAACTAATGAGAATTCAAATACCAGATGGTGTCAAAATATCTATACAGATTCAAACCTAAAGATAAGGCGACATCATTATACAAAACATAGTTGCTGAAGAATAAATTGGCAACCAAGAATATCTTGCAACTTCAATTATTGAGTTAGCGGCAGCACTGATTTTATCTTGCTTGCCTTGACCTAGAATTTCTACACCTTCTACATAAACAGTACCCATAGATGATTCTGCTGGTGAAATATCTTCTATTGCCTCTTCTAAAACCTGCTTAGCAATTGGCAATATCCCTTCTGAATCTATCAATGGATTGAACCCTCCTGGTTTGACATTAACATAGTGGTTATCCGTTGTAGCTAAAAGAAGCTCATCAACTGAATCACTAAGCCCTTCTTGGAGTTCTGTATTCATACCTGGCCCTAATCCATTAGCATCCCACAACAAAATAGCAGTTCGTTGATTATTCTCAACAGACGCAGAATCATTCTCTATAACTAATGCCCTAATTCCACCAGGTCCAATACCTCTTGACAAATCTTCACCTGGAATATGTGAGATTCCAACTTTTAATTTTCCTTTAGTAGATGAAGAACTCAATCGTAGTGCTTTAGAAGTTGAAATCTCTAAGCTAGTTCCTTCTTTTGTTCCAGCTGCTAAAGGTGGGCGACCCCATCCTTCTTGATTATGTAAATCAATCATTATTCTTTTACCTGTTACACTTGATGACGACCTTTCTAAACGAGCTGCTAATTCTGGAAGAATATCATCACTGTCACCAGGTTTTGCAAATATTAATGTTCCATTGCCAATACCTGTAACATATGCTGTTGGAACTTCTCCTTCTCTAACTGTAGGATAAGAATCATCACTGTATTCAGCATCTTCAGAAGCTGAAACCATTGCTTTTGCAATTCGTGTTAAATCTTCATCTCGCAAAGGATTATGGTCATTTGTAGATGGACCATGAAATGCAAAACCAAGACCTGGTAATACAGAATCTATCTTTGAAGGTAAATTAGAACCACCCAATGTTCCAACAGGGCCAGGATGTACTCCCGGTACTGCTAAGAAAGCAATAGTTTTACCTTCTTTTCTGATAGATGTCCAACTATTCTTAGTTTCTATAGTCTGACATATTTCTCTTATTGCTTTAGTCAAACGTCGACCATCGCCTGTTGAAAAATGTTCAATAAAAGCAGACATGTGTTTTGTTCCACTAACGCCTATTGCTTTCTTATATGGTGAATCGACTAAAAAAAGAAAGAAATGACTTGCAAATGATAAAGCAAAAATAGCTAAAAGTCCAAAATTAAAATCTTCAGTTAAACTACCATCCCATAGATAATATAAACTCATAATTGGAGACAATAGTGACATGGGAAATGCAATTCGAGCAGGAGCACTACCATGAGTTCTTAATGTCAAATACCATAAACCACCCATACAGCCAAGTCCAAAAGCTAAACCCTTACTTGGTTCTTCAAAATAGGACCCAATCAATATTGTAACTAATATAATAACTGATCCTGTTGCACCAGCCTGAAGACCATAACGAATGGGATAACGGCCATCCCATAGCCAGGATATGTTAGAAACAAGATAAGAGATTAAAATAACTGGAATTGAAAAAGACATCAACGCCACTACTGTAAAATCAAAGGAATTTGCACTAACTCCTAAACTATGAAAACTACCGTAAACTAAAAGTAAAGTTACAGAAAAGAAAAGTATTAGACTAGACAAAACATGAGGTGTATGATAAAGGAAAGCTGAAAGACGTGCTGGAGGTGGACTAATCTTATCTACTTTTAGGGGAGGTGCCATTTAATTTTATCCTGAATGTATTGATTTTATGAGATTGGACATATCTTCTTTTAATTTTTCAGATGTTTCAACTAGAGTTCCTGTAACAACAATATCGGCGCCTGCTCTTACCACTTCAGATGCAACTTCAGGAGTTTTAATTCCACCGCCTACTATCTGGAATACATCTATTTCCTCTCTTACTGCCTTGATTATTTCTGAAGGAACTGGTTCTGATGCACCTGAACCAGCTTCTAAATATATATAATTCATACCTAAGTATTGGCCAGCTAACGCATGTGAAACTACCAAATCGGGATTATCTCGAGGCAAAGGTTGAGCTTGACCTACTCTTCCTGCAGCCATGCCTGGCTCAACGACGAGATAAGCCATTGATAATGGTTCGAGACCTATTTTCTTGACCCAGCGTGCACTAGCTATTTGCTCTCCAACTAAAAATTGCCTACTTTCACTGTTTAGAAGTGACATGAAAAATATAGCATCTGCTCTTCCTGAAACGGATGAAGCATGTGTTGGAAATAGGATAACTGGGAGATTTGTAGTCTCTTTAATTATGTCAACTGCAGCATCTACTTTTTCTAAACTTAAATCAGTAGAACCTCCAACTAAAAAACCATCTGTTCCTGCTTTAGCTGTTTGAGTTGCTAAATTAATTAATTCTTCAGGACTTGTTTTACCTGGATCTAATAATGTAAAATGAAGTGGGTGCTCTTTACGTTTATTTTTTATATAATCATGAATCATTATTTTACCACTCTAATCAAAATGAAATTAATCCCATTCCATATCAAAATCCATCTCCTCTTCTTCCTCAACTGGCGCTGATTGAACGACTGGAGTTGGAACAGCTTCAGCAACTTCACCGGCAACTGGGATAGCTTCAGCAACTTCACCAGCAACTGGAATGGCTTCAGCAACTTCACCAGCAACTGGAATGGCTTCAGCAACTTCACCGACAACTGGAATAGCTTCAGCAACTTCACCGACAACTGGAATAGCTTCAACGGGCAAAGACTCAGTAACTACTG
>JBJLBX010000027.1:0-5697 GCA_045567955.1 Candidatus Poseidoniales archaeon
TATCAAATTGTGACCAGGCATCCATATCATTAATATTCATCTGATTACATCTAGAGCATCCATTCAAGTCAATTGTAACATCTCCGTGCTCGCAATTAGGGAAAAAACGAGACATCCATGCAAAATAATTTCCATGGCAAGGATCGCCTATCACCATCAACTTTTTTCCTTTATCTTCACTGATTTTAAAGGCTTCATTGTAAAGTTTTTTAGTCCTAAAATATCTTCTAAGCATCGCAAATGATAATTTGACTATCTATATTTAACTATAATCATGATAACAAACAATAATCTAATATATTACCAAGCAAGTCGAAGAATATGTTAGAATCTGTTAAGATGGCTTTAGTGATGGCTATTGCGCTTTCATTTTGTACGCCATGTTCCTCAGGTTTAGTTGAAGAATCTGGAGATTTTGGAACTAAAGATTCTGATCGAACCTATCCTAATGATTGGACACACAGGCCTTTTGCTGAATTATTTTCCAGTTTAAGCTGTGTCTATTGTATGTCTTATGCAGACCCTGCGATGGATCAAGTAATACATGATGTCGAAGACGATGAATCTAATCCTTATAATGTAATTGTATTTCACCAAACTAATGGAGGTGCTGGAGATGACCCCTTCCATACTGAACAATCAAAATCCCGTATGAGGGATCATTATGGACAAACGGGAACTCCAAATGCTCAATTTGATGGGAACTATAGGTATGTTAGTGGCGGTAGTGAAGAAAATTATCAAGATTATGTCAACGCTTTATCAGAATCTGGACCAAGAGAAGGTGAAGGAAATGATGAACCTTTCAAAATAGTCGACTTAGATATATACAGTGAATTTATTGGTTCAGAAAGTGAAGGTGAAGCTGGTCAATTCAAAATAACTGTAGACATTGAATATCATGGTCAAACTGGTGGTGATGATGGCATACCAACTGAACCTGATGATTTCACAGGCGAAGATCCTAATTTGAATGGAGAATTGTTTGTCTTCATGGTAGAAGATGGCGTTCCTGCTTATTCGTCTTATTTAGATGCTGTTTGGAATAATAGAATGGTCTTCAGAGAATACGCAATTGAAGACGAAGAATTCACTTTAGAAGAAGGCGAATCTACAGAATTTAGTGCCGTTTGGAAAGTACCAACTACTCAAATTGATGGTGATGGAGTTTCTGGAGATATAAAAATCCCTATTAATCCTGGAAGAATGATACCTATCGCTGTGGTCTTTGATAGAGATGATACTGACTCTGGAAATGATGACGATGCTAGTGATGATACATATCCTACGCCTAGGGCAATTCAATCTGCTACACCTCAATCAACCAAATATGATAATCCAGATAGAGATGTTCCTGAAATAGCAACTAAAACAGAAAGATATTTAGATGATGGGGCTGAAATACAAACTACTTTTGATGCTGATGAAGGTATTGGAACTTCATATGTTGTTTATAATTATGAATCAAGTAATTTTACTGGTGAATGGATAACTGATGAAATGAAAATAGAAGGAGAAGAGGTTTGTGATGAAGAAACAGGAATTTGCTATGCCTATTCGGGAGCTACTGGAACTTCACTTATTCCTTATTTAGATGATAGTCAGATTTATTATCAAATATTATTTGTAGATGGAAATAAGACTTCAAGCAAAACTGAAGTTATGCAATTTGTAGGAACTGATGGGGGAGCTCCTCCATCTGAACAAAATGAATTACCCCCTATGTTAATTGGTGTTGGAACCCTAGTTCTAGCCTTGGTAACTGGCTTTGTTTTATGGGCTCGAAGGCCTAGTTCAAGCTAAACACAACTGTAAAATACGACCATATCATATTAAGATAAGTTGATAGTATGAACTTTACACGGAATTTTATCGCGGTAGCAGTCTGTTTTTTATTTGTTATTTCTTCATTAGTAACTCCAAGTGTGGCCACTAATCAAGAACCAGATGAATACCCAAACGGATGGACACACAGACCAATTATGGAACAATTTACCAGCCTGGGGTGCCCTCCATGCATGGGAATTGATCCTGATGTAGCAAAATTATGGAAAGAATTTAGAGAGGAACCTGGACAGCCAGTAACCTTTGTTTCATTCCACCAAGTTAACGGCGGTTCTGATGACGAATTTGCTAGTCAGGAATCTAAAGACCGATATAATCACTATTCCGTTCAAGGTACTCCTGACGCTCAATTCGACGGCGGATACATTGAAGAATTAGGTGGCGGAGATGGAACATATGATACTTACAAGGACCACTACTTTGAAAGTGGTGAAAGAGATGTTAAACCTACTGAATTAAGGGTATGGCAAGAATTTAGAGAAGATCGGTTTGTTTTTACTGTGAATTTAACTTATCTTGGAGAAGGTGGAATTAGTACACCATTAAATCCTGATATTTTAGATTCAAGTGTATTTTTATTTGTAGTAGAGGACGATATTATGGCTTGGAGTTCTGTAGAAGAAAAAGAAGTCCTTACTCATAACGTATTTAGGGAAAATGCATTGACCAATGAACAAGTCGAGCTACAACCTGCAGAAACATGGACACACCAAGTAGAATGGGTAATTCCTGATACTATTGACTATATGAGCGGTCATGAAGATAGAGATGGAAATGCGCAAGAAGGCGAGCATCCTATTCCAACTCCAATTAATCCTGCTAAAATTTCAGTTGTAGCAGTAGTATATGATAATGATGATACTTCCAGAACAACATCATCTGGAAAAACCGGTAATGCTGCTGATACTCCAAGGGCTGCTAATTCAGCAACACCTGAAACAACAGCATATGATGAACAAAATGAACCTCCAAAAGTTATTAGCTATGATGAGAAACTAAGCGGAAGTGTAGCTGAAGTTAGTGCAGTCCTAGAAGATGAAGATGGAATTGGTTCAGCTTATGTGATTTATAATTTCCATAATGGTTCATATAATGATGAAGCTTGGGGAGTAATGCCTATGGAAATTGATGAAAATAATGTAGCTACTGCATCTATCGAATTTAGCAGTGGTGATCCTGTTTGGTACCGTATTTTGCTAGTAGATGGAAAGCAAGGCTTTGCAGCTAGTGATGCAAAACAATTCGAAGGCACTGGAAGAAGTAGCGGTGAAGGAGATGCACCTGGTTTTAGTATATTTTTAGTGACTGTAGCTTTATTAATTGGATTAATTAGAAGAAGAGACTAGGTGAAAGCTAGTGGTTACAAAAAAAGACGAGTCTGCTGAAAAGACAAATTGGGATGTTTTAGTCGAAAATACAAGCGAGACTATAAGTGAAAATCGCGTTTTGTTTGCAATAGGTACTTCTCTCATGCTTATTTTAGCAATTGTTCTATATGGTATGATTGGAGGTGATAATAATGCTCCTGATTTTACTTTAACTGATACTGAAGGATCGACCTTTTCTCTTTCAGATTATGAAGATGAAAAAGTTGTCATTCTAGATTTCATGTTTACAACTTGTGAACCTTGTGAGAAATTTGTTAAAGACGCTTTGGAACCTTATTCAAAGAAAATGGACAACGATGATATTGTAATTTTATCTGTTAGTGTTTTTGGGAATGATGATGAAAATAAGTTAAGAAATTATGCTAAAAATCATGAATGGAGACATGCTCTTGGAGATACTAATGGAGATATTGAAATTGCATATGATGTAATTGGGACTCCTAAAATATTTATTATTGATGAAAATGGTGAAATTACATTTTCCCAGATTGGTCCTATGTCATTAGACGAACTTGAATTGGAAGTTGATAAAGCACTTAGTGGGCAAGGTGGAGTTGTTAATCTTAAACAATCCTCAATCTATTTCTTTGCTGTTGGAGCTGG
Source organism: Candidatus Poseidoniales archaeon (assembly GCA_045567955.1). Taxonomy (GTDB): domain Archaea; phylum Thermoplasmatota; class Poseidoniia; order MGIII; family CG-Epi1; genus CG-Epi1. The sequence continues at coordinate 3,837 of JBJLBX010000027.1, forward strand.
AGTTATGGTGTTTTTTTCACCTTGCTCTTTCCCAATGCTGCCAGGATACATGTCTTTTTACTTAGCAAATAAAAAGCAACGTACTGGCAAATTTGATGAAACTGCAGCTAGAGAAACATTGCCTGATGGTTTGGCTGCTGCTGCCGGTTTAACTGGCATACTCTTGCTAATTGGTATCTTATTAATTCCATTTATTAGCATAATTGGGGGGTTTGTTCCACTATTAGAACTAGTTATTGGAATAATGATTGCAGGACTGGGGATTATGATGGTAATGGAATATGATTCTGAACCAATTGTAAGACCATTCCGAAATTTAATGTCAACTATAGGAAGTTCACCTCCTGTAACTTTTGCAAAAAATGGAATAGAAAAAATGATTCAGCGATATTGGTCTAAAGATTTTACTTTTTCAGGAAATTCGGATGGTACAAGGGTTGGCCTCTTTTGGTATGGTGTGGCTTATGGTTCTGCAGCTGCAGGTTGTGTAGCTCCGGTTGTAATTGGATTACTTACTGCCAGTATTGGTAAAGGAATCATTACTGGACTTTTTGTTTTCTTAATATTTTCATTTACTGCAGGAATATTAATGGTCGCATTCACTATGCTAGTAGCTGCATCGGAAAGTACAATTGTAGATAAACTAAAAGCATCTACAAGGCAGATTGAGATGGCTGGTGGAATTATAATGATAATAGTCGGATTATACTTGATGTGGTTCTATCTATCAACCAGTGTTTTCTAAATATTTAGTTGGTAAAGGTGGTTCAGGAACTGGCTTTTTATTCAAAGATTTAGTACCAACACTAATCAAAGTTGTTTCTTGATAACGCTCTACATTAGTATAGAGATCCTCAAAATATATCGGTCGGTGTGCTTTGCTTTCATCATCATCAATAGGATTATTGACTGTTAAAATTCCATTTTCCTCACCTGTAATTGCAATCCAATGTGGTATGTCTTCATCTTCTTCTTCAAATATAATAGTAGATACCAAAGCAAATAAAATTCGATCTGATTGGAGACTGTCTCGGATATCTTGCAATGTTGGTTTCTTAATTTCTTGTGTTACACCATTTAATGAACAAGTCCTTTTTTGCATTTCATGAAAAAATTCGAGATATGCTATACTTCCCTTTAATGTTTTGACATATGTTTTAGCTCTTTCAATCAAACCAAGATCTGGATTATCAGTGATTATGTGGACATTAAGGCCCCTTACGGCAAGAGGTGCTGAAACTCCATAGCGACCAGCTCCATACATTTCTATCGAACTAGTTTCTCTCCATAATTCAACTTCTAAATCTCTATTCATTTCGCTTACAAAATTGAAATATTTTAGTGCCATTGCTACGCAAGCTGGGCCGCAACTGAAATCCATAGTCTGAGTGTAGAGCGGTACGTCTAAGTGCATTAGATTGCCATTAAATGCCTCAAATAATAGTTATCTACTTAGATATTATTGGAAGAAGACTATTTGCTGCAGTTTCTGCTGCATTAGCAACATCATCAAGTCTCTGAATTAAACGATACATATGAGCTGCTGCCAAAGGGTGATCATCTCCATTAGTGAAAACGTATGCTGCTGCCTTAGCTTCTGCCAAATCAGCTTCATGTTCTAAATCATTTACTTTACCTATATGTTTGTGCATTGTATCTTTTTCTTTGTTAGCAAAAGCAGACTCCAAAAGATATTCAAATCTTCCTACTGTTTTACGATATTCATCTACTGTTGCTGTAACTGAATCTGCAAGTTGAAGAACTAATTTTTGAGCTTCTTTATTTTCATATAGTTTCCTAAACGATAAAATTTCAGTTACATTCTCTGCATAATCTGCAATCCTATCCTGTCTAGATACTA
>JBJLBX010000028.1:0-5388 GCA_045567955.1 Candidatus Poseidoniales archaeon
GGAACACCAACACCTAGCCATTCTTTAGTTGAAATTTTGTGCCCACCTCTTTCACTAATTGCAATAGTCATAACGTTTGCACTAGAACCTATAGGCGTAGCATTTCCTCCAAAACCACAGCCAATAGCTAAGGCCCAATATAGGGGGATAATCTCCACCTCAGCTATACCTGTAATCGGATCTTCACTTAATTTTCCTATTTCTTGAATTACAGGTAACATAGCTGCACAAAAAGGAATATTATCAACTACGGCAGATGCAATAGCCGAAACCCAAATGAGGACAATAACCAATACTACTGGACTGTTATGTATCGTTCCATTAGGTCCAAAATTATCAAATATCATATTAGCTATAGCCTCTAGATATCCCATAGCTTCCAACCCTCCAACCATAACAAATAATCCTGCGAAAAATAATAGTGCACCCCATTCGACTTTGTGAATAACTTGATGAATATCCATACGTTTTTCCTCTGGAATTCCTAGCATGCTGATAGACATAGCGATACCAGCCCCCCCTAGAGATACGGCAGAAATTTCTAAATCTAAATGTAAAAGTTCAACTGCAGCAAACATTACAACAGTTACAGCTAATGCTCCTAAAGTTCGGTACATTAAAACATCATTTTTGACAGCCTCCCATTCATCTTCATTAATGACTTCTTCTACATTTTGAGGTTTAATTTCCCTCCAGTTTTTGAAGTGGCGATGCATATACCAGAGAGTGGCACCCCATGCAACTATGGCTAAAGGAGTCAGATGGTAAATAAAACTCATAAAGCCGAATCCTAAATCTAGCGCACTTGCATATGATGCAATCAGTACATTAGGAGGATCTCCTACTAACGTTGCAACACCTCCAGTGTTTGAGAAAATAGCTAGAGCAATAAGTGGCGGAATAGGACTTATTTTAATTTTTGAGCAAATCTTCAGTGTAACTGGAGCGATTAAAATCAAAGCAGTTACATTGTCAATAAATACAGAAATGACTGTAGTGAAGGTTCCTAAGTAAAAAACAAGTTTCCATGGATCTCCACCGGAAAGTTTTGTAGCTTTAATCGCTACAAATTCAAAGAAACCACTAATCTCTAACATTCCAGCAAAAATCATCATTCCAAGTAGTAGCCCAATAACGTTGAAATCGATAGCTTCGAACAAATTATTTTGGCACACAGCACCCTCTCCCCCGTGGCCACCTCCAGTACACCAAGTAAGGGAATTATAGTAGGTTCCAACCAGAAGCATTCCAACAGCTCCACCCCAAGCAGCCAATACACGATCGACGATTTCACCTAAAATTAAAGCAAATGCTATAAGGAATATAAGTAGAATAAGTATAGCTTCGATTGAGCCAGTGTCTGCTACATAATCAGTTGTTGATTCTGTCGCCATAAATAAATTATTTAGACCTGCAATAAAAGCTTAAGCCAACCTTTCCCAAATTGGATTTATCCATTTTTCTCGGACTTTATCAATTTGTAAGTTTGTTATTTGAGCACCATTTTTATTAAATATTATTTTATCATTCACATCCCCAATTTTCTTAGCAAAATCAAATCTCCTTTCAAATTTTGATTCGAATCCAGGTGCAACTTGTACAACCCATCTGCCATTTGATTCACTAAATAATTCAATATCTGCTCTTAAATCACTGTTCAAATTTATTTCAGCCCCTACTCCACTCATACACATTTCAATAATTGATAGTGCTAATCCACCATTTGAAATATCATGGCACGCGATAACTTCCTTGTTTTCAATTGCTTGAATTAGTTGTTCCATTCTAGGCATAAATGTTTGAAAATTAGTTGTTGGTACTTTTGAGCATTCCAACCCCAAGGTTCTATAGTACAAACTTGCTCCCATTTCATTTTTTGTTTTTCCAACAATCCAGATAGTTCCTTCATTTTTCATATCACTAGTTACACATTTCCGAATATCTTTTACTAATCCAATACCCATTAATACTGGAGTTGGAGGAATTGCTCCGTCAGCAGTCTCATTGTATAGGCTAACATTACCAGATACATAGGGAACATCTACAGAAATTGCAGCATCTCTAAGTGCTTCGCAGCTTGCTTTGAATTGACCCATAATATCAGGTCTACGAGGATTCCCAAAGCATAAACAATCAGCAAGAGAATCAATTCTAGCACCTACTGAGGCTAAATTTCTACAAACCTCTTCAACAGCACTCATTGTACCATGGTATGGATTTGCTTCCATAAGGTATGGATTTACATCAGAAGTTAGTGCTAATCCTTTCCATGAGTTTTCCACAGGTTTTATGACCGAAGAATCGCCAGGTACTTCTTTTCCAATAGGTCCTTGTATTGGTTTTAGAACTGTTTTTCCCCTAACTTCGTGATCATATTGCCTAATTACCCAATCTTTTGAGGCAACTTCTGGTTGACTAATCACATCAATAATCTGCTTGCTAATATCATCAGGATATTTTGGCAAAGGAGATGCCTTCCCAATATCATATTCAGGTAAATTATACGGTCTTTTGTAGACAGGCCCTCCTGTTGTAAAATCTAGATCCAAGTTTAAAATTTCAGTTCCGTTATAATTAACAATATTTCGTTTTTCAGAGATTACTTCTCCAATAGTTACAGCCTCAACATCCCAAGCTTTACACCTATCAAGGACTTTGTTTACATTCTCAGGAGTTACAGTGAACATCATTCTTTCTTGAGATTCTGAAACCCAAATTTCCCAAGGTGGCATATTATCGACTTTAAGATGTACTTTTTCAAGATCAACTTTAGCCCCAAACCCACCATCTAATGCAAGTTCCCCGACAACACATGACAGCCCGCCACCTCCTAGGTCTTTCATTCCAGTTAGTAAGCCCATTTCATTTAATTCTAAACATAAATGCATTAGTGGTTCTTTAGTTATTGGATCTCCTAACTGTACTGCTCCAAGATCCTCATCAGCTCCTGCATCCAAATCTCTTGATGCAAAAGTTACTCCATGAATTCCATCTCTGCCAGTTCTTCCTCCAGCTAGAATGTAAATGTCACCAACATCACCAGCTTTACTATGAATCATTAATTCTTTTTCAACAATACCCACACATCCAACATTCACTAGTGGATTTCCAGTGTATTTTGGATGGAAAGCCACTTGTCCTGCAACAGTAGGTATTCCAACTCTATTTCCGTAATCACGTATGCCTGCGACTACTCCTCCCATCAAATACCTTGGATGTTTTACACCTTCAGCTAAAGTATCACGAGGTGTATCTAGATTTCCAAAGAATAAAGGGTCGATTAGTGCAATCGGCTGAGCCCCCATACAGACTACATCTCTTAGAATCCCTCCAATTCCAGTTGCAGATCCCCCGTAAGGATCTAGTGCAGAGGGATGATTATGTGATTCTAATCCAACTGCGTAATAATGTTGTTCATCAAATTCCATTATTCCAGCATCTTCTCTTGCAATTACTTTTTTACTTGATTTAAGTCCGAAAACAGTCTCTTCTAAAACAGGTTTTGAAGATTTATAACAACAGTGTTCAGACCAAGCTTGATCTATAGCTTGAAGTTCAACATCAGTTGGTTTTCGGTTCTCTTTTTCAAAGTAATCTTTTACTTTTTCCATTTCATCAGGCAATAATCCTAGACCCAATTTGCTAGCAATTTCAGCTAAATCCTCCTCTAAATCAACACAAAAAACGTTTTTGGCATTGGGTAAAGGTTCCAGCATTAATCAGCCACCGATATTGAATAATCATGTACTACTGGATTTGCTAACAATCGTTGGCACATTTTTTCAGCTTCAGCAAGTGCCGTAGCTTGATTACCTTCTATAACAACCCTATAACATTTGGCAGACTTTACAGCATTTACATTTTCAAAACCGAGAAGGCTTAATGCTTTTTGAACATTAGCACCCTCTGGGTCAGCCATTCCAGATTTTAGACCGATTCTAATTTCGATTTCTGTAGACATAAAACTCTGATGTTACAGATTGCACCCGGGATAAAAATTAAACGGCTAAATTTTTTTTAGATTATATCGAATTGGTAAAAAAGTAAAACTAGAATTAATGTTTGAAACCCAGCTGCAACATCATCCAAAAGTATACCATGCCCGCCTTCTATATTTTCTAAATCTTTTGCAGGCCATATTTTTAGAACATCAAATATTCTAAAAGCGACAAAAGAGAAAATCCATATATTATTAGTAATTTCTATTCCAAAAACAAGTAAAAATCCTATTGGAATTAGGTACCCTATAACTTCATCCATCACATAAATTCCAGGATCCTTACCATATTTTTTTTCACACCATGGAGCAATATGTAATCCAATATAGTACATTACAGCTCCTAATCCTAATATCAAATAACCTGCAAATTCATTAACATTTTCGACAATAAAATAAGCTAAAATTAAGGATCCAAGAGAACCAAATGTACCTGGAGCTATAGGTGCTTTTCCAAGAAAGAAAAAAGAAATAAAAGCTTCTTTCATCAAATTATTTGATTCAGTCATCTTTTGCCTCATTCCAAAAATGATACATTCTTTGTAAAGCAGTTAAATTCCCTAAAACTGCTAAAATAGCTACAACTATGGTGATAACAGTTTCAATATTTCCCATCATTTCTCCAACTAATACTCCCATACCCAATACAAACCATCTTTCGGGTCTTTCAATTAATCCAATTCCTTCTTGTGAAACTCCCAATCTTTCAGCAGCAGCACGACAGTAAGATGTTTGAAAAGCTCCAATCATAGCAGCCATTGCCCAGACTTGTCCTGAAATAAATTCCAATGGTACAATTGGAAGTGGTTTTACCCAATTACATAGAATTAGTGCACTAAATGCAAAACAATCCGCATATCGGTCTAATGTGGCATCTAGATATCCACCTCTTATAGAAGTTGTTTTTGTTGCTCTGGCAACCAAGCCATCAGCTCCATCGAATAAAGAAGCAATTAATCCAATTGCAAAAGCTTCGTAAATATTTTGGTTGTAAAGAAGCCATGCGGCGTAAAACGTCAAAATAAGCCCCATTACCGTGATGTGATTTGGTTTGATGCCTAATTTCCCAAGGCCTTTTCCTAATGGTTCCAAGAATTTCCCAGCAGCAGTTTTTAGGGTTTTACTAAGCATAAGGGTGAAATGACATGGGAGTGGTTATTTTAGTCCCTTCCGTAGTGAGGATATTACACATGGACCGCGACTTGATAAAACAGCAATTAGAATATACTCTAGAGGAAACTAATTTTGATGATCAAGGTGAACTTTATCGAGGAAAAGTTCGAGATAATTACCTGAATGAAGATACCATAACAATGGTAACAACAGATAGAATATCGGCTTTTGATAGAGTCCTAGGAACAGTTCCATTCAAAGGACAGGCCTTAGTTGAA
>JBJLBX010000029.1:0-5359 GCA_045567955.1 Candidatus Poseidoniales archaeon
TGCTAATTCCATCTCCCAAAGAACATTGTCAAGGTGTGATTCGCGGATAACTGCACCACTGTCTCGTTCTTCAGGCCTAAATGTTTCATAATCTAAATTTAGTTGGGGATCTAATTCTTCTTCAGCTTGTTTACTAGCTCCCAATAACTTGTCTCTTAATGTTTTAAACATTAATTCGGCCCTCTATTTTGACTCAATGATTCTGCTCTTTCTCTAACTGCATTATAATCTTGCTTAGACTTTTCTAAACTTTCAGAATAAGTTCTACCAGCTTCATTAAGACCTTCAAGACGTTTACTCAGCCTGTCTAATGAATCTGTCCTCGAAGTTTCTAAGAAAACTCGTGAACCAATACCAACTAAGACACGATCTAAATCATCAACTTTAGTAAATAACGAAGTACTGTGACCAACTGGCACCAATAATTCCATTCCTGGCTTTGAGTCTAGCATTCCTTCTATCGTTTCTTGAGCTTGATAGACATCATTCCTAACATTAGAAATTGCTTCTAATTGTGATTCCCAATAACGAATCTGATTCTCATACTGTGGAAGAGCATCCACTAGTTGTTGAAGTTCTCTTTCAGATTCGTCCATTCATGTCCATTTAGAAGGCTATAAAATAATCATCCCAAAAAACGACAAGCATATTTACTACCACGCCTAGATTTTGTTGCGAACTTCGAAGACAGGGCTGATTAATGATGTCCTGTGCAAAAGTTGGCGCACACGACTCCATTGGGTCCCCACCGGATATAGTGATGGAAGGGACAACCCCGGAGTCTTACATTTCCCGAACTGGGTCAGAGCCCTGAAACGATGATGGTGCTCGTTAGGTTTGGGGTAAAGGTCGCCCTCGGGCGGCCACCCTTTTCTATAAAGTATTAAATTATTCAAGAAATCTTAGAAGAATGATGTGAATGAATCTTCCACTTTGTCCCCATCCTATCTAAAACAAAAGTAAACCTCGCAGGAGTTGTAGTTTGTTCATTATCTTCAGTCAATTCAAAATCATAGGTTCCATTAGCTATCGCAATATGTCGATGTTCAAAATCTTCCTCTACTATTTCAGTAATTCTCCCACAAGGTTTTAACTCTACAAAAAAATCGAAATATTCCTTTATCTCTGAACTACCTTTACGTATTTTACTATCTAATGTCCCTAGTAAAACTGCGTCTTTTTTGTACAATGAAACTATGGCATCTACATTATTAGAACAAATAGTTTCCATCCATACCTCAACAAACTCAGTAGGTGTCTTCATGAAAAGACCCTCTCAAATTGTTCTTTAAAAGTATTCATGTCGGAGGCTGGTAGATTATTGATTCCTCCAGCTTTTTCACGACCCCCTCCACCGAAATTACTACACAAATCACCGGCACCGTGTGGATTATTGATGGATGATCTTACCGATATTCTATAAGTTCCATCTGAATTCAAAACAGCTATGGCACAAGCTAAATCTTTGTTTGTAGAAACTAAATGATTACTAAAAGAACCCATAATCCGGTGAGTCCATGCCTCGTTAGGAAGTTTGTAAATCACTCCATTACTACTGATGGAGTATGGGTCTTGACACATGGCAGAGCTCATGTCTGCATTGTAATTATCAAGTAAGGTTGAAAAAATATTGCCTTGTTCAATAAATTGAAAAACATCTGTACCGCAGGCCTTAACAGATTCAGCTATCGCTTTCGGTGAATAAAATAAATCGTCGACAGTCTGCCCATAACTATTGTAATTTACTACTAAACCAATATTTTTCAAGATTTGAATTTGTTCATCACTTAAATTCTCAGATTTAGCCAAATCCATAGCTAAGTCTATGTGATTATCACCAAAAGCAGTAGCAATCGACCAGATATTATGCTTTCCATTTACATATGAATTAACAATTAATCCAGTAGAAATATTAGGCTCTGTATTGATATGATAAGTAATGTTAGCATGATTAATCAATTCTTTTGGATCATGATGGTCAAAATATTCTACAATTGCTCCTGAATCAAGAATCCTTTGAACATCCTTTCTATTCTTAGCATGAGAAACATCCATTATAGTCACTAAATCACCCTCACTAGCCTCAACTCTGGCAACGAGATTTACATCGCGTTTAACGCCAGTCACAATGGTTGCATTCCTAGGATGTACTAATCTCAGCTGGTGCCAAGCAAATATACCGTCTGTGTCTCCATTGAAAACATCGTAATTGGTCATTATCTAACCATCCATTCAGGAATATTCTTTATGTGTATTTCCTCTAAAAAATTACGTGTTTTACTAATATCTGAACTATAATAATTTACTAATTCATTACGTAATGAATCTGATATCTTCTCAGTATTTGGTTTAGCATTAACAAGATTGTAAATCCCACTAAGTGGCCACTTCAACCAAGGAAGATAATACCAAACTCCAGATAAACTGTTATCAAAAGACGTTGCAAATCTTTGCAATCCTTTACTTCTATAAATCATTGATTTGTTCTGTACTTTTGTCTTATTATCATCAATTTGACTCTTATCAAGTTCTAACCATTTACATATTTCTGCAACGAATTTAGGTTCGTCTTTAACCATATCATCAAAGAAAAAAACTCGGAGCCTATCTCCAAAAACACTATGCCATTCTGATAATAATGAATAATATTTACCTCCAACCATTGACCAAAAATGATAATTCTTTTTCATAATAGGCTGTTCCGAATCTATTCTTTTACATTCATCCAGATATGTTTCAAAAGTAAATTTACCGCTTATATGGCCTAAACTTTTTTTATATTTATAAAATGAGAATAATCTATCAACGGGATTACGTAAAACCAGAATTATCTTTGAATCAGGAGAAAAATCATTGATTGCCTGTGCACTTTCTTTACCGCCGTAAAAATATCCTGGTGTAGCTTCTATCGCATATTTTTGACCTGAATGACCTAAAAAACATTCCTTGTAAAATTCAATATCTTTTTCACGATCTTCTATCTTAAACGGATGAAAATAACCTGGTTCTTTAGGATTTGAAGGATGAACATCAGGATGTAATGCCAAATATCTGAATAAAGAAGTTGTTCCTGCTTTTGGAACTCCAGCTATGAAGAGATTCGGATTCACAATTTGTCAGATAAGCCCGTATTAATCAATATATCCAAGACGATGCAAGGAATTATGCAATAATTTAGTAACTTTTTTCTGATTATCTTCAGAAAGATTATTTTTCCATTTACCAATTGATTCTGAACTTATTGGCTTTGACAAATTTGAATGATGGGATTTGTTTGTGTCACCCATTTTTTCAATCTGAGAGGTGTGGTCCAAAATTTTAGAATCATATTCAATGTCTAAGAAATTACAAACTTCCATAATTACTTCTTCAGGATTTTTGACTAATGACTCATACCTAATTTCCATATAACTATCACCAATCTTTGCACCAAACTTTTGGGCAAAAATTATACTATGAATCCATCTTTTAGCTGCTTCATCGATAGAAGAATATCTTTTCATATCTAAATATGAACTAACTACATCACGTCCATCTCTAATAATATGGATAAATTTTGATTGTGGAAATGCACTGCCAATCCAATCTAAATACAAGGTATTCAGTGGAGTTTTATCGCCCCATAATTTAGAATCAGGATTGTGTTTTTCTGAATATGTACAATACAATTCATCAAATATATTTGAAAGTGTTCTTTTAGATTCTGAAATAGAATCTAATCTATTATGTACCTCTTGAAGATCAATATCCCAAGTATAAAATTCTTTGCAATTTTTAAACTCATCAAGGATTTCTGGAAATAATTCTTTCCAATCTCTATTATTACAAACATGGAATCTCTTGATAGCAAAGGGAAGACGATATGATTCAGGCGGTATTGAAATCTCAGAAGTACCTGATAAAATAGATCTCAAGAGAGTATTGCCTGAACGGCCTGAACCAATAATAAAAAAGGGAACACAACTTAACTGTGATTCAAGATTGGTTACTTTGTATCTACTGTGGAAAGGTCTTTGAAACAATTTAAGACGATTGTATATTTTATGAATTAAAAGAGAACGGGACATATTACTTTAAAATCACCTTATATCTTTCAATTACTTTTTTAGCAGATTCAAGTGGATTATGGTAATTCTGAACAAAATCATGACTTGTCTTTCCTATATCTATTAAAAAATCACGATTATTATGTAATTCAGTGATTTTCTTTGCTAAATTTACAGGATTAACACTGATAACTGGTACGTCATATTCACTATACAATGAATCGGTTAGGCTACAAATAACGGGCTTGCCTAGAGCCATGGATTCAATTGTAAATACACCATAAATCCCATATTCTGGATTTACCCAATCAATAATTAAATCGTGTTTTGATATCTGCTCAATTAATTCTGAATGTTTTATATTCTCAATAAGTGTAAATTGAATGTCAAGACCTTCATCTTTAACTTGTGAAATAGCCGCTTCTACGGCACTAGTATTCTTTACCTCTCTACTAGTTGGCGCATGCAAAATCTTCAATGGACCTAGATTATCTGATTTTGAATATTTTAAATTTGTTAAATCAACCGGATTAGGCAACCACTCAGCTTCTGGTACAAATTCTAGTAAATCTGGAGTACTAACATATTTATGAACTACAAAATGATTCGCAAGTTTTGGGTACTTTTTATTCCTAATCTCAGAACCATGATGATGAAGAATGACAGGTTTCTTCATAATTCCAGACCACATTACTAAATCTCTATAACCTTGACTTACAGCCTGACCATGATAATGTAAAAGATCACACTCTTTAACTAAGTTGTATAGTTTCTTACCAATGTCTAACTTTCCTTTTAATGAACTTGAATCAATGTCAGAAAGATTATAATCAAAATTCGTATGCCAACCCTTTGTACTAGTAACTGCTAAATTTGCTTTGATTCCTAAATCTCGTTGAGCCTTTACTAAATTTGTTGCTACTTGAGCTGGATTGTTTAAATGGAGAATTTTCATTAATCCATATCCAACAATTGATTTCTACTTTCTAACAATAAACCAACAGCCCAACGTGCTATGACTATTCCTGCCAAAATACCAATAAGTGGATCCAAAATTTCACCAAGTCCTCTATTGAATAACCCAATAACTAAAGCAATTATTACTAGAACGGAAACTAATGCATCAGCTAAAACATGAAGATAGGCACCTCGTCTATTCAAGTCCACAATATCGTCCGGATTTGTCATTATATTGTCAAATTTATCTGATATAAATCTCCAATCTTTTTTGTAAGACTCAAGTGCGGCCGCCCAAGTACCTCTCTTAATTTCTTTAGGTTCAGAATGACTGTGGTCATGGTCGTGGTCATGGT
>JBJLBX010000030.1:0-5216 GCA_045567955.1 Candidatus Poseidoniales archaeon
AGTATTGAAGAAATGAATTCGTTAAAGACAGAGGAGTCACCAACACCTAAAGAATTGCACAGACCTTATGTAGATGATGTCAAGCTTCATTGTACTAAAGAAGGATGCAGTGGAGAAATGGTTCGAGAACCATATGTAATGGATTGTTGGTTTGATTCAGGTTGTGCTTCTTTTGCACAATGGCATTATCCTTTTGAGAATGAGGATAAATTCAAGGGCAGTTTTCCTGTAGATTACATTTGTGAGGCAGTTGATCAAACACGGGGCTGGTTCTATTCACTTCTAGCAGTTTCTACAACTGTTTTTGATAGCATATGTTACAATCGCTGTCTTTCATTAGGTCATATATTAGATAATGAAGGTAAAAAGATGAGCAAATCTAAGGGGAATGTAGTTAATCCGTGGGATCATTTCAACAAAGAAGGTACTGATGCAATTCGTTGGTACATGACGACTCAAAGCGCGCCTTGGAACCCTATGAATTTCGATCCAAACGGAGTACGTGAAACTTATGCAAAGATGTTCCTTACATTGTGGAATGTCCATCGTTTTCATGCAGATTATGCATTACTCGATGATTTTGACCCTTTAGATAAGTCTAGTTTTGTTCCAGTAGAACAACGCAGTCCTCTAGATAGGTGGGTTCTTTCCAGAATTACAACAGTTGCTCAGGATTATCACAATCAATTTGTTTCTTGGGAATTCCATAAGGCTGGCCGAGATTTGGAAAATTTTGTAATTAATGATCTTTCAAATTGGTATGTAAGACGTTCGCGCCGCAGACTTTGGGATGAGGCAGATAGTAATGATAAGAAAGCCTGTCAACACACCTTGCATGAAGTATTGTGTACAGTAAGTAAACTTATGGCTCCTGTATCTCCATTCATGTCAGATAGAATACATTATGATCTTACAGGAATTTCAGTTCACATGGCTGATTGGCCTTTAGGTTCAGACTTAGTAGAAAAAGAGTTACCTCCTCAAGATTTAGAATTAGAAAAGAAAATGGCCATTGTACGTAATTTAACTGAAACAGGGAGACGTATTCGTGTAGATTCTAAACGCAGACAAAGGCTTCCTTGTCAATCAGGTTGGATTGTTGGTGGACCCGATTTATCTGATTTTCATGATTTAATTGCTGAAGAATTAAATGTAGAAAATTTAGAGACCGAAAAAGATTTAGATAGATTTCAACAAATTGAATTATCACCTGAGCACAAAGTACTAGGTAAGAAATATCGAGCTGAACTGCCAAAAGTTTTAGCAGAATTAAATACGATAGCTTCAGATACATTATTATCTCAAATTGAAGCTGGAAATGCAAATTTAGGCGGTTATGAAATAACGATGGAAGACGTTTCTATTCGACGTGTTGAAAAAGAAGGTTATGCAGCTTCAACATTCACAGTTGATGATGTAGGCGATATTTCTTTGGTTTTAGATATGAGTATTAATGATTCCCTAATCTCAAAAGGCTTAGCAAGAGAGATAACTCGTAGAATCCAATCAAAGCGTAAAGATTTAGATCTAGAATTAGAAGCTACAATTTCATTGAATGTGTGGCTATCAGAGGATTCGCCTAAGTTAGCTTCTAAAGATTGGGAATATGTTAAGTTTGAAACACGCGCTAGTAATGCTGAGTTATTCTATTCAGAACATAGTGATGCGTCAGATAAATTTGAAGTTGAAGGTAAAGAAATATCCTTTAGTTTAAAATTAAATAATTAGTCATTAGTCACTTTAAATTTTGGTTTTTTATTAGCCACAGGAGTAAACTTAGGTGTCTCTTTTTTGACGGGTTTAAATGATGGTTTTTTCTCACTCACAGGAGTAAATTTAGGGGGGCTTTTTTCTTCCTTAAAGGAGGGCACATCTTTTGAAATTTCAAATGTAGGTGCACTGCTTATTCCTGCGCTTTGTCCACCCATGACTTTTACACCTCCAGATCCGTTTCCTAATGACATAGAACCAATGCTTTCTGAAGAATTACCTAACATACTGTCGGTGTCTAATTCAGTTAATTCCATAGAATTGGTATTTTTGTTCATTTTAGTTTGATTCATTTGAGGTTCTTGTGTAGTTTTTTCAACTCCTGCCTCAGTCATTTCTTTTATTGCCTCTGCAGCTGCATCACGCACTACTTTTGATCCATCACCAGTCATGATGAGAGCTCGATCCATTACATCTGGAGGCATTTCCCAAGAAACACCTTTAGAAATAGAAGCTAAGGCAGTTATTGCGGTTGCTCTTATTCTAGAGTCTCCAGATATTATTTCCTTAAGAATGTTCTCAACAAGTTTAGTAAATTCTTCATATTTTAATTGATTAACTTTATTCCAGAATTTTTTAACTGCAAAAATATCTCCTTTTTTGATGGGTGTAATAAATTGTTTTAGATTAGTTTCTTTACTAATTGCTTTAAATTTTTTAACGCCTTTATTTACACTTTTCTTTACAATGCGTTTTTTAGGTGATGCATTTTTACGAATAGATGCTTTTTTACCAGATAATTCCCTAACTTTAAAAATTCGGCTACTAGGTTTTCCTGAATTTTTAGGTGTTACTTTCCTACCTTTTCTTTTAGCCATAAGGTCATTGCCACTTTGAACTTCTAATCCGACTGGTGGAGAAAATAAATCAGGATTGTCATCAATTACAGGAGGAGCTTCAGACGCTTCAATAATGGGCTCATCTAAAGTAACAACACTGCTAAATACATCTTCAAGAAATTCTTCTTTAGACATTGTTGAATTACTACTACTTAATTCATTTTCAAGTAAATCATCTCCTGCAGCAATTACAAATAAAAATTTATTGATGTTCAAATAATCAGATATAAATTCAGAAATAGACATGAATGATCCAACTGGAGCTCTTTCAAGACCTTGAACAATAATTACCAATGGCTTCTTTTGAAGAGTTATTGCTGCTAATTGTTTCAAGGCAGAATCAAATTGATGTATTAATTCAATCCTATTTTCACTAGTTAGATGAGTACTGTTTAAGGCCGGAGCACTTTCATTTATTCGATTAACAAGATCGGCACTCGCTCCAGTAGTATCTGTTTGGGATTTTAATTCAGTAACTATTTGTTGTATTAATGGTTGTAGTAAGTCATTCTCGGAAAGATATCTTCTTGCATTAAAATCTATGATATTTAAACCAGCGCCAAAGAGATCATTTGTTAGATTAGATACTGCAGTTTTTCTTTCACCTAGCGCCCCTCCAAATAATGCTACTAATGAGGGGGGATTTGTGCTCCCAACCATCTTTATTATTTTTGTAGTTGCCCCAGTAGACATGGTTTATCTCTCACTATGTGATATATTTTTTATGATGGAGCACTCTTTAAAGGTTGCCTACATGGACAAAAAGCGCGGGGGTCGCATAGCCTGGCCAATTGCGCCGGACTTAAGATCCGGTCCTTAGTGGTACGAGGGTTCGAATCCCTCCCCCCGCACCATTATAGGTGAGTCATTAGGACGTTTAATCGCCATAAAAAGAAGATTGTAAAAATTATGGCAAATACTTGCCAATTATTAGTGGCAACTTCTCTTAAACTGATTTTCTTATATTCTAATAATGGACTAATACTAGTAAATAAACCAATAAATAAAATAGAAATGCTAGTTAAAATAATGAAAAATGCAATACTAGGCGTATATGTAATTTCAGTTTCAGTAATATAATTCCCATTTGCATCTAAAGAGATACATTCACTCTCTCCCCAAATAATAGGCTCACTCATCCAACAACCAGCAGCTTCATTTTGATTATCGTCTAATAAATGTTCATCAGCTATCAAGGCATTATCAATTAATGTTGTAAAAATTAACAAGCTTGCCATCGTGGTTACCAAACAAAGTGTGAATACAATTGCGACAGGTACTCTATATTTTTCAGATCTAAAGTTTAATAGTAAAAGGACAAAACAAAACAAAGCAGACAAGGAAAGGAGAGTTTCTACAGTTCCGAATAAGGTACTTCGATAGTCACAATTATAGTATTTATCAATTTCACTTGTACAACTTGAACTATCATAATTAGCAGTAATTTCGGTATTTCCGTTGTATTCTAGAAAGTTAGAGTAATGCTCTACCGTAAATGCTTCTTCTTCATTATTTTCGGAATAAGTTTTTATTCCTTCCACTTGAAACCAAGCTTGGTTTGGAGCTACTAAAAAACAGAGTAAGCATATCACCGCCATGACTTGAATTCCTCTATCAGCTTCAGCATTTAGTTCACTTAAGGAAAAACTGAATCTATCAAAAAATGAGGTATTAGAATCAGTATATTCTTTATCTTTTCCTAAATCTGCATAATCTGGATTTTCAGTTATTTCGTCTTTATCGGATTCAGCATTAAAGTTTTTTAGAAAATCATCTTCATCACTGAGTATACTTTTTATTTTTTCTCTTTCCCAGTAAATAGCAGTTCCTAATAATGATACAATAGCAAAAAGTAAATATTGCCCTAAATTCATTTTGGCTATTCGTCCAATATAATCAATTTCTTCTTTTGTTATTTCTGTATCGGTACATCCGTCTTCATTTATGTCATAATCCTTGGCATTATCTTCAGGACATTTATCTTTATCATTTGTCACTCCGTCACCATCATCATCTGCAAAAATAAAAATGGGTTCATCATTGCTACTATAGTGAGGATATATTGCAATAAGAAAGAACGCAAATATTACAGCTAAGATTGGTCCATATTTCATTATATTTCACACGTCCCGTGACAATGCCACTTGTTTGTTATTGCTTTATAGATATAATCTAGAATATTCAAAGTTAATGGCAAGTGTGAAAGAGCCCAGATAGGTTTAGCCCACCAGATTTTTCTAGATAAGTAAACAATAGCCCTTGCCCCACCGTACAATTTTTTATCACTTCCAATAACTTTCATTTCTGGAAAATTATCATCATCAACATTTAATATTTTTAATATATTTTTATTTTGCAATGGTTTAATTTTACAGCCATTTTTATCTAAACTTCCTTTGAATATGTTAATTCCTGAAATACAAAAAGGACATGTAGCATCGTAAAGAACCCAATTATAAATCATGATATCAAAGGTATATTCCAGTATATCATTGCGAGAGAAAATATGGCAATTAATATTCCAAAGTAGGCTGGCTTGTTCCAAACAATAACTTTTGATCCATCTAAAGGTTGGACTGGTATCATATTAAATCCTCCTAGAATAAG
>JBJLBX010000031.1:0-55454 GCA_045567955.1 Candidatus Poseidoniales archaeon
TTCTGGGTGCTGCAACAACTGCAGATGACGTAACTTGGTGGGAAAATGATGGGAGTCAAAGTTTTACTGAGAATACTATTGAAGGCGATTTTAATGGCGCAAGAAATGTTTATGCCGTAGACGTAGATGGTGATGGAGATATTGATGTTTTAGCAGCAGCAAATTTAGCAGATGACATAACTTGGTGGGAAAATACAGCAACATTTTCATTTACACCTACATGGACCTCTCGTTCTGTATCAACATCTCAAAATGGGCCTATTTCAGTTAGTGTAGGTGATTTAGATGGAGATGGAGATTTGGATATTGTAGCTGCAATTGATAGAGATTGTCAGGTTGTTTGGTATGAAAATGATGGTGATCCTACGGATGGAGGTTGGACAACTTACACGGTTAAGGATTATGATGATCCTGAAAGTTATGAAGGTTGTATGGACTACGTACACTTAGCAGATATGGATGATGATGGAGATTTAGACATCCTTGCTACCAGAGGCGGTAGTGATAGCGGTACTAACAAGGATGCTCTTTTTTATTATATAAATGATGGAACTCCAGATGCAGGTTGGAGTCAAAAAACTATAGTGTCAGGTGATTCTAATGCTGATGGAGCTCATAGAGTTAAAGCGGCAGATATTGATAATGATGGTGATTTAGATGTTGTTGCAAGTTTCATGATGCAAAGCAAAGTTGCTTGGTATGAAAATGACGGAAATCCAAATAATGGAGGTTGGACCACTCACGATCTTTTTTCTGAAGTATCAGGTAGATACTCATATGATATTGAAGTAGTTGATATTGATGGAGATGGAGATTTAGATGTGGTTGAAGCTGCAGCAGATTCAGGCAAGATTTTCTGGTTTGAAAATGATGGTACACCTGAAACTAATTCAGATGATGATTATTGGACATCAACTAAAATCGAGAACGGATTTGGTTGGGCTTCTGATGTAGCTGCAGCAGATATAGATGGAGATGGCGATATGGATGTTATTGGTACAGCTTATACAGGAGATAAAGTTTCTTGGTTTGTTAATGATGGATCGCCTGGTGGAGCTAATTGGGTTGCGCATTCTATTGGCACACCAAATGGTCCGATATCAATAGTTACAGTTGATTTCGATTACGACGGTGATATTGATGTGCTATGCGCAGCACGTGATGGAGATAAAATTAAATTATATACTAATGATGGCACCCCAGATGCAGGATGGAGTGCTACAAATATAGCTACTAATGTAGACGAGGTATCAGACATTTTTGTAGTAGATTTAGATTTTGATGGATATCTGGATGTGGTGGCAGCAATAGAAAAGGATGATGAAATTAATTGGTATGATACTGCAGCAATTCCAGAATTTTCTAATATTTTGATGCCTATTGCAAGTGTATTGGCTATAGTTGGATTAAATTATCGAAGAAGGCACTAATACTAAGATTTAGTAATAATGTAGAGTTATTTTTCGCGCTCCAAAGTTATTGGCAATGTATTATATAGTCCAATTTCAAATTTAACCTATGCTAGAAATAGTATATAGAAACAAAATACAATTTTTTGTTTCATCAATTTTTCTTATGGTGTCTGTAATCTTGATTACGATACCCTCAGTCTCAGCTGAAGATCTTGATATTTCGATTACGGACGATATGAAATTTAATCCTGAAGATTTAACTATCAATGTAGGCGATACTGTTACTTGGACAAATAATGACGGAATGGCGCATACTGCAACTAGTACTGAGGGGCCAGCTTCCTTTGATTCTGGAAATATAGCTGCTGGTGCCACTTGGTCCTTTACTTTTACTGAAGCTGGAACGTACGATTACAAATGTGCCTATCACAGTTCAATGACTGCCACAATTACGGTTGTTGAATCAGATAGTGGTGGAGACAATGATGAGGAAGAAGAAGATCATGTCCCTATGACTGATTCTAATTGGTTTAACTGGACAATGAGCGGACCTCACAATTCTATATTAGCTATAACAAACGAATCTCTGAATTGGACACATTTAATTGTATCTATTTACAATGAAACTGGAGCTTATACGACTCCTTCTTGGTATAATGCTGTTGAATATGAATCTGACTTGGCAATGAATCATACTTGGCTAGACAACGGAACCTATAATGCAAATATTACATTATATAATTTGGATACTATTTTAGCATATCATAACTGGACATTCCTAATTGAAGAAGCTACAGAAAATGAGGGGAATATAACTGAGCCAGTAGAGGGTTGTATGGATATTAATGCAATCAATTACAATTCAGAAGCAACCAAAGATGATAGTTCCTGTGAGTATCCAGAGCCTGAACCCGTAGAAGGGTGTACAAATGAAACGGCTACAAATTACAATTCAACAGTGGAGATTGATGATGGCTCTTGTGAATATGCCGATGAGAAGTTGAATTATTGCCCTGATGAAATAACTGATGAAAACAAGGATCTTGTTGAAGAATCTTGTTTGGCTGTTTTTGATGAACCTGAAGAATCAAAAGCTGAAGAAAGCAGAGGTTTCTTACCTTCATTATCATTTCTAGTTTCGATTTGTGTAATTGCAATCATAGCATTTAGAAGAAGATAAACACTTTAGTCTGCCATCAATAGCCATTCAATGTCTGGTTTACTTGATGGTAAAATTGCAATCGTCACTGGAGGCTCCAAAGGTATTGGTTACAGTATAGCTGAGCGCTTTACAAATGAAGGAGCTAAAGTAATAATTTGTAGCAGAAATGAATTAGAATTATCAGATGCCGCATCTAAACTAGGATGCGAATCTTATCAATTAGATGTTAGCGATTCTCAAGGTATTAAATCGATGGTTGAATGGTTTTTAAAAGAGCATGGAAAATTAGATATTTTAGTAAATAATGCAGGCTTGATTCGTCCTGGAAGGATAACTGATACTACTGAAGAAGACTGGGATCTCCAGATAAATGTTAATCTCAAAGGTCCCTTTCTAATGAGCAATAAATTTCTGCCACATATGAATGATGGCGGTTCGATACTCAACATATCCTCTACAGTTGGTCTTAGAGCAATGAGAGGCGCTGCAGCTTATTGTGCTTCTAAAGGAGGAGTTGTTAATTTGACAAAAGCGATGGCTCTTGATTTAGCAGGTAAAATACGAGTAAATTGCATTTGCCCTGCAGTTGTTGATACACCTATGGTAGATGAAAGAGTTCAGGCCGGCAATGTTTCAAGAGAAATATTGGATAATGTTCAACCCATAGGTAGAATGGGAAAACCCGAAGAAATTGCAGCTATGGCGTTACATCTTTGTGGACCTGAGGCTGAATGGACAACAGGTTCAATCATTACAGTTGATGGCGGTCAGACTGCTGCTTAGATATAGCCAAGTCTATTGATTTACAGTGAATTATTACGACATTTTAGGTGTTGAAGAGGATGCAGATTCAGAATCTATAAAGAAAGCTTACAAGAAATTAGCTAAGAAATTCCATCCTGATTTAAATCCAAATGACATAGAATCAGCTGAAGAAAAATTTAAGAAAATAAACGAAGCTTATCATGTTTTAATTGACGATGAAGAAAGGATTAAGTATGATCAACATGGTTCAGAATATGTACCTCGTAAAGCCCCAGATTGGCGTCCTGCAAACTATTGGACATACAATACATGGGATTACATACGATGAGTGAAGAGAACCCAATAGTATCAGATGAAATTTATGAAAGAAGATGGATTATTCTTGCTTTAATGAGTCTGAGTTTAATCATTGTAATTTTGAATAATGTAACTTTAAATGTTGCTCTTCCTGAACTTTCCCAAGATTTGAATGCAGATAACACCGATCTTCAATGGATGGTTGATGCTTATGCTCTTGTTTTTGGAGGAACTCTCCTTGTCATGGGAGCTATTGGTGACCGTTTTGGCCGTAAGCCAGCACTACAATTGGGTTTGATTATTGTTGCTTTGACTTCTGGTGCAACAGCAATGTATGCCTCTATGTCGGAGCATGTAATTTTTGCACGTGCAGTAATGGGACTTGGTGCTGCACTTGTAATGCCAGCTACACTTTCAGTAGTAGTAGTCGTATTTCCTTCTGAAGAAAGAGGGAAAGCAGTTGGAATTTGGGCTGCTATGGCTGGGGCTGGAGCTCCAATTGGACTAATTGTTGGCGGTTGGTCTGTAGAAAATTATGGATGGGAGATGGTTTTTTGGATAAATGTCCCTGTTATTTTGGTAGCATTAATTCTGGGAATTTTCTTAGTTCCCAATTCAAAGGATAGTCAAAAGCGCCCTCTGGATTTAGTGGGTTCCATTCTTTCAATAGGTGCACTTTCATCTATACTTTATGCAGTTATCGAAGCACCAAATATGGGGTGGACAAGTAATGAAACACTTGGAATTGCAGGAATAGGTTTGGTACTAACTTTTGCCTTCATCAAATGGGAAAGGAGTACAGAACATCCTATGTTACCCATTAATCTTTTCAGAAACATGGGCTTCACAATGGGATTGCTTGCAATTTCTTTAGCATTCTTTGTAATGTTTTCGTTTATGTTTACTCAAATGTTACATTTTCAACTTGTAAGAGGTCATACGGCTTTGGAAGCTGCTATTCGATTTATCCCACTTCCAATGGGGTTGATGCCAGCTGCAGCCAATAGTGATAAATTAGTTGCTAAATTCGGAAATAATAATGTTGTTGCTCTTGGTTTAGCTTTAGTTTGTACGGGAATGTTATTATTCACGACTGTAGAGGTTGGTACCGAATATCTTAGAATAGCATTAACATTTTTCATTCTCGGGCTTGGAATGGGTCTAACTATGGCACCTTCAACTACAATGGTTATGGATTCTATTCCTGAAGACAAAGCAGGTGTTGGAAGTGCTACTAATGATGCTAGTAGAGAAGTAGGAGGCGCTTTTGGAATTGCTATTGGTGGCAGTGTTCTGAATGAAATATATCAAAATAATATAGTAGTTCCTAAAGGTTTAGAGACTTATTCTCCAATTGCAACAGAATCATTCCCTGCAGCTATGAGAATAGGCAGCCAATTAATTGGGCAAGGCAATATGCTAGGTTCAGAATTGATTGCGAATGCACGTTTGGCTTTCATGGATGGAATGGTAGGCACAGCGATGGTGTCAGCAGTTGTGGCTTTCATTACAGCTATACTTGTTAAATTATATATGCCTGAAAAAACAAAATAATTTTTTAGAAAAATGGTCCGTCCTCCCAGATTCGAACCGGGGACCTGTCGGTAACTGCGGCCTCCCGTACTCACGGGTTAAAGAGGGTTAGACCCCTACAGCCGACCGCTCTGACCAGGCTGAGCTAAGGACGGTATTTCTCGCATTTAGTGACCGCTATTTGTTGCTTCTTCTTCCAAATCTTCAAAATTATTAGATTTTAGTTCTAAATGAGTGTATTTTTTTCCATACTCTAAAGCTTTGATAATAAAAGTTAAACATAAAATAATCATTATAATTATTAGAAGATAAGAAGTATATTCCCAGAAGTCACCTTCTAACATGAGAGGCATAGTTGCAAATCCATTCCATAATGCATGCATTGTAAAACCAAAAATATATGCTAAAATCAAGTAGTTACGCATTGGCTTTTGCATTTGTTTTGAAAAAGCTACTGCGTATCCAATTGCAGCAGGACCAACAGCATGCAAAACTGTAGAGCCAATACCTCTTACAAAAGCATTCAGTGTCCATGCATCAGATCCATACCATATCAATATGAATAATTCATACAGCAAATTTTCAATAATAGCAAATCCCATTCCACAAGCTACGCCATACAGGACACCTTCGTATGGTGTTCTTAGTCTTTTAATTACAAATATTAATCCAATAGGTTTCAGAAGTTCTTCTACAAATGGTGCGATTACTGAAACTAAAACAAGTTCAGGAGTTCCAAAATCACCATTTCCAAATAATGCATTTTGGTCTACGTCAACAATACGTGCTCCTAAATCATTTAGAAGACTAGATGGTAGTGTCGAGAACATTCCCCAAGCTAATGCAATTAGGACTAATCTTTGTGGTTCTGGCGAGGTTACCGTTCTTGAATATATGTAGCTAACCCATATTAGTCCAGGAAAAGAAAAAGCGACTAAGAAAGCGATTGGAAAAAGATAGAGAAATGGTCCTCTTTCACCCAATACTGCAATTCCCAATGCTAAAGATAATAAAAATCCAAAGAATAGTATTCCTGAATTTGGTAATTGCAGTTCTTGTTTTCTAAAAGACCCAATTTCATTTTTATTTTGTTTTTCTATTTGAACATCATATTCTCTCCAGTTCAAATCTTCTTTTTCTTCAGACTTATTATAGTGTAAACTTCCAGTTTTTCCACTATGTTGTCCAGGATAAACTGGACGATATTGTTGTTTTTCAGAAGAATCAAAATCTTTTTCTATTTGTTTAGCATAAGGCTTACTATTTACAGAAACATATCTTATTGGAGCTGGTTTTCTTTGTAATATTGCAGCCGTAATCAGCCCTCCAGCAGTTATTAGGATGGTTATTAAGAGTCCCAAAAATGGAATCTCAGGAAGCGTCATTGGCCTTCCATCATTCATAGATATTGGGCCAACAATGTAGAGATATGCTAATTGTCCCCCCATAATTAGGAGCACGTTAGCCACTATCAATCCATAAATTCGGAAAATTGCTCGATATCTCACAGTAGTCTATACAATTCTAAGTTTAAGATAGTTGCCTTATTGCAGTTGTACATTTCTGTTTAGCAATTTCAGTAATAGCTTCCGCATCACCTTTTCCATTATATCCTGCAGCACCAGGATGTCCTCCTGAAGATCCTCCATTGATTTCGGTGATAGTTTCTAAAATAGTTGTTAAATTTAATCCCTTAGAAACAATTCTATTAGAGGCTCTAGTCGATAGTCTCATTTCACCTTTTTTGTTTTCCGAAGCCACTAATGCAATATCAGCACCTAGAACGATCATCAGTCTTGCAGATCCAGATTCAAAGGAATTAACATTGCTAGTAGCGATTATCCATTTCCCTTCTTGCATCCATTTCATTTGTTGTGCAGCTTTCAAGAACGTTGTCTTCTGAATCAATGGCCTTTCACTATCTAAAATATTAATCACATCTTGTGGATCCGCTCCAGCATCACACAATTCACTTGCAATGTTGAAGGTTTCACCATTGGCATGTCTGAATTGTCCTGTATCAGTATAGATTCCACACATTAGTATAGTGGCATATTCTTTAGTAAGTTTTAATCCTAATTCTTTAATAATTTCAAATACTATTTCAGCAGTACTAGTTTTTTGTGGTAAATGAATAATTTCAGTACCGTCTGGCCAATCTCCCATCTTGTTATGATGATCTATTACTAAAATATTTTCAGCATCAGGAAGCGGACCGCAATGTTCAGGATTAGAACTATCTAAAGCAATCAAAGTTCCATCCCACTTGTCAGGAGGGCTTTCCAAAATATCACAATTAGCTATACTTGCTACTTTTTGGCCATGAGAGCTTATTCCATCCGAAGCACAAATAGTTGAATTCTCAAGAACTGAATGAAGCGCTATAGCAGATGATATTGCATCAACATCAGCATGATGATGAACTAAAAGTAACAATTTATCTTTTAAATTAGTTTTAATTTTATTATTTAGAAGTTTTGTCATTATTGTCCTGAATACTTTGTAAAACGGGTTCTAATTTAGTTTGCATTTCAGCAAGTTCAATATTCATTTTTTCAATTTGGTTTTTGAGACTTTTATTACGGATTTCCATTCTTTCTTTTTCTTCATTTAAATCTTCAACTAACATAGAATTATCATCAATTTTTTTCATTACAGACCCAATAGCTCTATAGAGCGTAGCATTTTCATCAACACCTTTAATCTCTTCTAAAGTTCTTTCTGTTTCTCCAATAGTCATTTCCATTTGTGAAACTTGTTGGGATAAATTTTGTACCTGCTGTTGCATTTGTCTAAATATGTTCACTTGTTCTTGTACATTTTCAGGTGTAATTTCACTCATTTTTTATAACTCCTTCAGCACAATAGGCCCATCCTAAAAAAGAATTAAGGGCAGCTCTCAAGCTAGTAAAATCTTCTGCAATTAAATCTATTTTTAACTTTTCACCAGCTTCAAAAACGTTAACATTAACTTTAGGGAGGCCAATTTTTGCTTCGTCAGTCAAAGCTTTCGCAATAGCCTTAGTATTTTTCCCTGTTTTGAGGCTCACTTGAGCTTTCATTAATTAGAAATAACAGTTTTCTTAGTAGATGGTCTAATTTTGTAAAAGATCTTCTCACCACAAACACGGCATGTAAGACCTAAAACTTCTAGGTCCATATCCAGTTTTGTACCACATGAAGCACACTTGTAATTTACCATTTTAGTCCTCCCTTGATGGATAATAAGCTCCACTAGCAAATTGATAATCACAACTATTACACTTGAATATTCCAGTAGAGATTCGCTTTACATTTACTTTAGAACATGATGGACAGTCATATTTTTGTCGTTGCTTTTTCTCTACAGCTCCGACTCTTCTACGAACTGAGACACCATATCTTGGTCCAAATCGACCCGTACTTCCGACTTTCTTTGTCCCTTGACTCATTCTTGAATACCTTTTAGAGCCTCACGTAAAACATTATCGCTTGCTCTGGCTGTCTTAACAGCTTCTCTTATTTCGGCATCAGTGAAAGCACCATTCATTCCTTTTTGTGCAGCTCTTAAATTTCCATTTTCATCATGAGCTACAGTGAATCTTGCAGACATTACCCCTTCTTCATCTGAAGTTGCATCTAAAATTACTGAATCTCCTAATTTCCCAAAAGTACATGATATTGGCCAACAAGTCACAGGTAATTTTACATCTTCATCAGCAATACCGTGTTGTACATTAGGGATTTTAGCATTCGAAAGTGCAGCAGCAGCAGCCAAAGTACAGCAATCAAACAAATTCCCATCATTGTCTAAAATATGTAAATCAATGTAAACCATCCACACTCTTTCGCCATGCTCAATACATAGTCCATCAAAGTCAATCATTCTTGACTCTCGAATTCCTCTATCAACAACTCTGGACAATTCAATTGATTGTTCACGAGGTGGTCCTGGATCAAAAGATTGATCTGCTAGAGGTGCTAATTCAGTTGAAGTAGTCATAGTACCACTACCTGGTGAATCTCCGTAAGGAGTTCCAATAAGCATTTTGATACCACACAATACTTTAGTTTTACCAAGGTGAACCATAGAAGACCCTTCAGCAGTATTAATCATTCCAGTTTCAATTTTGACTTTTCTAAATTCATTAATCCCACGTCCATCTGCTCTTTTACCTTCTTTAGCCAATGATTCCATGTGGCCTTTCATTAAATTCGAAACACTATCGTTACTCATTTTTTACCTCCATAACTGTTCTCTAATGCATCCCTCATTTTCTTGTATAAATCCATACAGCCACTTGTTGCTAAATCCATGGCTTGTTCAAATTCATCAGGTGTTAAGTGTCCATCAAGTTGTAATAATACAACTTCTCCAGTACTTGGTATGATTGCTAAAGGTAAATCAGCTTGTCCGTAATTATCTTCTTCTTTATTTAAATCAAGAACAACAATATCATTTACTTTTCCAGAAGCACAAGCTGGAATCATATCTCTCATTGGTATTCCGGCATCGGCTAAGGCTACAGACGCTGCAGTCATTGCAGCACATCTTGTACCTGCATGAGCTTCTACAACTTGCATATCTACTCTAATCGAGGCTTTTGGAAATTCTTCTACCATTACTACTTTTTCAAAAGCTTGTGAAACAATGTAAGAAATCTCAGATGATCTGCGATCAAGACCTGGCCTCTTCCTGTCATTCACACTAAATGGAGCCATAGTATACCTAGCCTGAACAATAGCTCTGTCTGCTTTCTGTTTATGTCTAGGATGGCATTCCATAGGTCCGAAAACACCTGCATAAATCTTGTTGTTCCCCCATTCAAGATAACAAGAACCATCTGCATTATCTAATACTCCTGCGACGATTTTTACATCTCTTAACTCGTCAGGTTTTCGTCCATCCATTCGGATTCCATTTTTTATCAATTCCATATCAGTTTGTCCAGCCATTTTATTTCTCCAATAATTTTTCTATTTTCTTTGTTAGTCCTTCAGAGGTCGCTTCTCTGTCAATAGTTTCAATTGCCTCTTGGGCAAGAGCTATATTTTCACCTTCACCATCAATCCAGATGTAACCATTTTGTCCAATCTGTATTCTGGTTTTTGTATTATCACGAATTAAGGAAATCATAGAACCTTGCTTTCCAATAACACGAGGTACATTAGTTGGATTTACTTTAACTATAGTACCTGAATACAATTTCCTACAATCATCTTTCTTTAAGCTTATTTGATGAGAGCCTGCTGCATCAACCATGAAGATTTCAGCCCATATGGCATCTCCAATAGCTAAAAATCTAGCTGTATCTCCAAAAGGAACTTTCCATCCAGATTCACTATGATGTAGTGTGGAATTAAATGAAGCGCCAATATCCATACGCCATATTGAAGGTCCAGTTTCAGCACAAACTGCTATAATTTTATCTCCAACTTTTGGACTATATCTCCCAGCTATTGCATTTACATTAATGTATCCAGACCGGTCACTTGAATAGCCCACGACAGACGAATGTATCCGTCCTTCACTTCTGAATATTCCTTTTCCAGGCTTACTCTTGGTTTCCATTAAGTCCCCAGGTAATACTAATTTTCTATTTGATTTAACACTTGATTCTTCGCTCATTATGAATCTTCCTCTTTTATTTCTAATACGTCCCTTTCCAAACTCGCCCCTATTTGAAGATTTCTTTAATCTAAATTATTTTAGTTTCAGCAGTTCCTTTGGTAACAGACCCTAAAATATCTTCTAGCTTAGCAAACGATGCAGCAGACATTTCTAACATACCAATCCAGCTTCCATCGCTTTGGTATTCCTCACTTTCAATATTTCCTAGACTTGTAATTTGTCCATAGCATTTTCCAACATGTATAGCTTTAATTTTCACAGCTACACGTATTTTTTCAAATGAAATAGGGATTAAGAATTTTATGGCTTTTATAATTTTTTCAACTTGCGTGTCTACGGATTCAATTGGATCAATAGAATATTTCGCTTCATCAATTGCATTCTCAATACGTTGAGGTGGATGAGGACCTCCAGTTTGGGGGTTCATTCCATTCGCAACGATATTCGCAATAATTCGTTTTCTCTTTTGTTCAACCATTTCCTTTCTTTGTTGAGAGGTTAGTTGGATAGTTCCTTCATTTAGTATTATCTTATATATTTCTATAAGATCGGTTGTTTGGAATGTTTCTTTAACTAAATCTTCAGGAGAACGTTCACCTTTAGCATTGTCACTCCATATTCCATCAACGGCAATAGCATCTTCCCAGTCAATGTCTTCTCCTTCTTTATAATCTTGAGCTAATTCAGAATCAATCAAAATTTCAAAACGGTTTCCACCAATTTCATATCTGGCGGTAACGGCGTCTTCAATGGAAACCATTACTTGATTTTCTTTACGGCCTCATTAATAGTCTTTGAATCTAGAGTATGATAACCTTCTTTGGTATTAACTACGGCAATTTCGACAACATCTGCTTTTAAATTATTTTCATTTGCGGCAGAAAGTCCTTTCAAACCAAGATTAATAGCTTGACTTTGAGACATATTGTCTTTGTATTCTTTTTCAAATACTTCCATAACTTCATTTCTTCCAGCTCCAATTCCTCCAGCTTTATATGCCATTAAAGCTCCTGAGGGATCAGTTTCATAGAGGTGCGGTCCAGAAGTATCAATACCTCCAATTAGCATTGCAGTACCAAATGGTCTTACACCACCATATTGTGTATAACTTTGTTTAAAATCACATAGCTTCTTTACTAAAGATTCAACAGCTAAATCTTCACTATAATTAAAAGAATTAACTTGACATTCAACACGAGCTCGATCAACTAGAGCTCTTGCATCTGCAACCAATCCTGATGTTGCACATCCAATATGTCCATCTATTTTGAATATTTTTTCAATACTCTCAGGCTCAATTAGTTTTGAGCTAAGTCTCTTGTCTACTATCAAAACCACACCATCTTTGAATTTGACTCCAACGGTGGTCGTTCCTCTCTTTACGGCTTCTCTAGCATACTCTACTTGGAATAATCTTCCATCTGGCGAAAATACTGTGATAGCCCGGTCATAGGCCATGTGTCCTGCTTGCATAAAATTCCCTTGTTGCCACGGTCTCGGTTGGTAAAAAAGGGTATCGGTAGGTGGCGTAATTATTAAACGTCCAGTATTTAGCATACCGTGCGTAAGGCAATAATTATTGTGATTTTGATGCTCATACCGGGCTGTTTAGACACTACTCCAGAAGTTCTTTCTGGGATTGAAATTTTAGCACCTTTAGAGGTTATCGAAGGAGATATGGCTGAACTTCAGGCCCATGGTTCTAAACCGAGTGGTGCAAAATATTTATGGGATTTTGGGGATGGTTCTGGTAGCTCAGGTGAAATGGTAAACCATGTTTATTTGGAAGAAGGTGAATACATGATTACTTTGACAGTTATAGATAAAGAAGATAGAATAGGTAACTCTAAAACATTAATCAAGGTTTTACATCGCAATGAACAGCCAGTTGCTAATCTTGATGCCACTTATGGCGGCCAGGGTCAGATTATCAAAGTGAATAGTATAGCTTTTTTTGACGGTGGTGCTTCTAGTGATCCAGACGGTGATGTGTTGTCTTTTGAATGGGATTTTGGAGATGGGTATTATGGAGATGTGATGCGTCCGAACCATGAATATACCTCTGTGGGAAATTATACAGTAACGTTAACAGTTAGAGATAATGGAAATATGACAAGTACCTCTGAAACTTGGGTTCTCGTGCAGATGCGAACTTATGTTGTGACTTTTGTCGAACGAACTACCGTTATTCCAGCACTTGCAGGTTATACTGCAGAAGGGGCTAGTACACTTCAAGCTCATAATTATCCTTACAATTTGACCGGTGTAAATTATGATTTTGAATGGTCTGAAGATGAGGTTTCAGACTCTCCAGATAATCCGGTTGTTGGTACATTATTCCCAGATGATTTTTCATTGGATGTTTCAACAAATTATCTTGTTAATTTAACTGAGAATGGGACCTCTGGAAATCTAGAATTGAATTTTATGGTTTTAAATTCTATTCCTAGCGATTTAATTTTATCATTAGGATCTATTTCTGAAGTAAATCAATATTTGTTTACAAATGGGTATACTAGTGCTAAAGGTCAAGGACAATGGGATACAGTTATTACTTGTAATGAAGCAAGTTCTATAACTGATTTAGGCCTTAATTCATTTCTTGATACAGATGATGGTAATGATTGGGTTTTATTTGTTGAGTATACCTATTACAGTGGCATAATAACGGAAACCTAGTTTCCCATCAAATCAAATCTAGTTGCGTTGCAAAATACGTTATAGTTTTATCAGGTGCAGTGTATTCTTTTCCACCTTTTTCTTTTGCAATTTCTAAATAAGCATATGCACTTTGAACAGCTCCCTTGATATTTTCAGGATTTCTCTTTAGAGCCAAATGGTAGCTACATATGGCAAGGTTGTGCCAAGCTCTTGGTTCATCAGGATCAATTTCTGTAGCTCTCTTGTAATGTTCAGCCGCTCTTTCTAATCTTTTTTCAATCCAAGCTGCATTGCCCAGTCTTAGATAGTTCTTCACATCTGTTTTTACAATTTCTGATGCAAATTCTTTGTATTCTCCACCTTCTGAAGAATATGTTCTTTGACTGTAATTAGAATCATAAGTATTTGAATTTGAAACGCTAGGTTCATAAGATGAACGTTCTGGTTCATAGGATGTATTTTCAGGTTTGGAGTTACTGCTTTCATTGCGGTCTAATATTCCAGTAGTATCTGGTATCGGTTCATCAAACATGCCGGCACCAAACATCGGTTCATATTCTTCTTCAGAAGCTGTAGTTTCAATAATATTATCAGAAGGTAGTTCAGAAGCATCTTCAATATTCGTTTCAGTATTAGGTTGATTTATTGGCGTAGTATTTGCCCTTACTTCAAAGCCATATATTTTGTTTGAAGAAGTTCCAGCTATAATAAAATCAATTTGTTTTGATACACATACACATGTGATTTCACCTTCCGTTTCAATTTCTTCTAAAAGTTCTCCAGAGTCGGATAAGTGATAGATGTGGTTATCATGTGATCCTGCAATTATTCCTCCATTTTCTAGAGAATTAACTGCTCTAACATATCCTCCAGTTTTATAATTCCATAAATCATTTCCAACAGAATCCAATCCATGAATCATTTCATCCCAGCCACCAACAAAAATATTATTTCCATCTTTATCTACAGAAACATCCCATAGTGAATCACTTCTTTGCTTTTTCCATTTTAGATTTCCTTCATTATCTAAGCAGTATAGATGTTCATCGCCACATCCTACAATAGTACTGCCATTTCTAGATATTCCAGTTCCAACCATTGCTCTGTTTGTAGAATATTCCCAAACTTTCAATCCACTTTCAGTATACAATGCAATTGAATCTCCAGTTCCAATGCTAATAAATTGTCCATTTGGATCAACTGATAAAGACCAGATTGATTTTCCTATAGTTTGCTCCCATTCAAGATTACCTAAAGAATTAAACATTCTTACTTTACAATCCTTTCCACCACAAATAATTTTATTTCCATTTCCAACGATTGCGAGCCCATGTATTCCTTCGTCAATATGTTTTTCCCATAGAATATTTCCTGCTTTATCTACTAAAGTAAGATTTCCATTTCTATCTCCTACAGCTATTTTAGTTCCATCTTCTGAGCATGCAAGGCAAATTACAGGGCCTGAAATACTCAAATCAAAAACAGGTGTGTGTGTCATGACTATATTCGTCTTGAGTCGGCCTGTTATTTATTTGTTGTTCTAAGTTTTTTTAACAAATAAATTTATATAAAGAGCGATTCTGGTAACGTTAATGACTGTGAGCGCTTGCTAGATTAAATTTTCTAGATTAAGCAGCACATGTCATTCGCAAATTGGTGTAAAAAATGTTAAACAAACGTGTTACATTCGCGTCCGCTATAGGATTGGCCGTATTGGCTTTATTTATGTTAAATGGTGCTGAAGCAGCGTCGTTAGCTAATTATGAGATATTTGACGATGGTAATACTCGTGTAGATGCAGACTTTGAAACGAATTTTATGGTTGACTTTACGGCAGAATCTGGTGAATCTTTAACTAGTATTTCAGTTTATTTTGAAGGTACTGAGGACACTCATGATTTAACTTGCAGCGA
Organism: Candidatus Poseidoniales archaeon; assembly: GCA_045567955.1. GTDB lineage: Archaea > Thermoplasmatota > Poseidoniia > MGIII > CG-Epi1 > CG-Epi1. Next base: position 15,355 of record JBJLBX010000031.1, read on the forward strand.
TTGTGTTGGTTTGAATCCTGATGGTGCTTATACTATAATAGGAGTTATACCTCAAGCGTCCTCACTCGTATCAAATCCTCTTTCAGGTAATGATAAAATAAGTTGGGGTATTTTTGCAGACGTTGAGGGTGGAGATGATGTTTATTGGCCAGCACAAGATGCTTATTGTCAGCCAGGTATAGATTTTGATTGTGGAGATGTAAGAGTTAACACGTTACCTGCTCTAACAGATGATGCAGCAGTTGCAGGCGATGATATGCCTGAATCAACTCGCACATTGACCATTACTTATACTGATGTAGACGGCCATGCCGGTACAGTTAGCGCCGTAGTATGTGATGCTTCTGATGTTTGTGAAAATTCTTTCTCTTTAGATAAGCAATCAGGTGATGAAACTTCAGGGGCTGTTTATGGTGCTGATTTTGTAACTGGACTTGGTGGTGCTCTTACAGCTACAATAACTGCAAGTGATGGCAATGATCCAGCTGATGATGATCGAACGGCTTCATTCACAGTAGATACCGAAACGCCGTGGTTGAAAACTCCTTCTTCTTCTTTAACAAGTGCAGGTGAATCTGAAAGTATTCTATTTTCTGTAATTTATTGTGTATTTGATACTGCAGGTACTGGAACTCCTACAGTAAGCGTTGATGTTGGTGGCGATGGCGGAACTTCTATGGATGTTGGAGATGCAAATACAGCTTGTAAAAATGGTGTAGATTATTCAATAGACCAAACTGTTGCATGGGCAAGTGGAGCGCAAGTAGTTACTTTTTCAGCTTCTAATGATTTACAATCAGCAGATTCAGTAACTGGAACATCAGTTACAATAAATGATGCACCAACACTTGTAACAGGTACTGCTGAGAGGCATTTTAATGGCAATGATTTTGTTTTTAATGTTACTGTAAGCGATGTTAACTCAGATGATGGAGATACTCTTACAGTTTATTATTCAATAGATGATGTTGAATCAGCATACGGTGGAGGTGACTGTGCCGCAGATAGTTGTACTGTTACAATTTCTGAAGCCTCTATTTTAGATCAAGGTGGCGAACGTTCAATAACTTTCCGTGTTGAAGATGTTCAATCTGCAGAATCGGATGAAGATGCTTTTGGTCAGACTATAGATGTAACAAAAACAAGTAGCTTTGTTTGGACTGCTCCAGCAGATGGACTTTTCCAACCAGGTTCTGATAGCTATTCTTTTGATATAACTAATAATGGTAACTATGAAGATACTTTTACAGTTACTGCTACAAGCGATAATGGTTGGGTAGATTCAGGAAGTTCAAGTCAGATGGTTACAGTTGGAAAAGGAGCTACTGAGACTTTTACAATTACTATGGATATAGCGCATGTCGCAGCAGGTCTTGTTGATCACTGGTCAGCTTCTGCAATAGCAGAGAATGATGATACACAAACTGCAAGCCATAACGGTCAAACAACAGTTGACTCAATTTCAGATGTTTCTGTTACAATAGGAACTGATACAGGTTCTGCACTTCCAAATGGTCAAGTAAGTTATTTCTTTGTTATAACCAATACTGGTAATGATGATGAAGCTTTTGATTATGCTACGACTTCACAAAACACTTGGGGTCTTGCAGGCGGTTCTGGAACTACAGATTCTTTATCTATGGGTTCTTCACAAACAATTACAGTAATTCATACAGTAGGCGAGAATGCAGACAGTGGAGATACTGATACAATTACTTTTAATGCAGCTGGAGGTTTTCCAGATGGTGCAAGCCGAACTGCAACAACATCAGCTGAACAAAATTATGGCGTTTCGATAGTTCTTTCAGATAGTTCTGATAATGGTCTAGTTCCTGGAGATGCTTTTACTGTTACATATGCAGTAACAAATAATGGTAATGGGGCTGATTCATTTACAGTATTTTTCGATTCTTCTTGGTTATCTAGTTCTAGTTCAACAAGTTTGAATCTTGGTGGTGGTTCATCAGGTTCGGCTACAGCTACATTTACAGTTCCTAGTGATGCAGCTAGTGGTTCTTCTTCATCAATCTCAGCGTATGTAACTGGTGGAGGATCAAGTTCAGATGATTCAGGTTCAGTAACAAAGACAGTTTCAGCTGATACTCGTTCAGCTACAGTTGATACAGATTCTGACAGTTACAGTCATAATGAAGGCGCTAGTACTTCAGGAATTGTTACAATAACTAACACAGGTGTCACATCAGGTTTTGCAATTGTTACAATGGATGATGCATTAAGTTTTGACACGTCTGTGATTTTACTAAGTGCTGGTCAGAGTGGTACTTTATCTTTTACAGTTCACGCGGCAGCAACTGGTGATGTATCCTTTTCGGTATCAGATGCAGTGGACGGAATAGGAATTTCGCATACATTTGGAGTAACAGTTAATACCTTCGACAGTGCCTTGTTGACAGATAATACTAGTGATTGTGGAGAGTCAAACATTGCTTGTACACCTGACACAGCAGGAGGCTGGAATGACGCATCTAATACTTACACAAATGCAGGCACATTCTTTACAACAATGACCGTTACAGACAGTAATGGAATGCAAGGAACACATACTTTTTCTACAACTATAGTTAATAGTGCTCCAGCAAAATCTACAGCTATGGATGTAGGCGATGCTACAGCAGGTAGTGAACAAACATTTATGTTCTCAGTACCAACCGATTCAGATGGTACTATCACTCATATGGTGGTGGACTTTGGTGATGGTAATTCAATTACTCTTGATGCCTCTAAATTAACAGGCAGCACAGTTTCAGTAACTCATACTTATGAGTTAACTGGGGCAAAGACAGTTACAGCTACAGCGTATGATAATTCAGGTAGCAATTCAGTACAAAGTACAAACATAGAAGTAGGCGATCGCACAGTTGAAATGGGAGATAATTCGTACCTTTACAACCTTATTTTCCTTATTGGTTTATTCTTGCTAGGAGCAGTTCTAGCTGGAACATCCTTTAAGATGCAGCAAGGTGAAATAGCAGGAGATGAAGAAATGAACGAAAGAGACCGACAGAGATTAGAGAGTGTAGAGCGCCGCATGGAAAGTCTGTCAGAGCGTGAAGAACTATTGGAAGTCTCCGCTTATGACGCATCCCGAGCGGCAACAAAGCTGGAAGAACATATTTCAGCTTTCAACGAGATTCTGGTAAAGGCCCAGGAAATAGCAGCTACAGAAAAGCTCAAAGAGCTTGAAGCAGCTGAAGAAGCAACAAAAGAGGAAGAAGAGCAAATGCAATTGGATTTGGAAGATCCAGATATAGAAATGGTTGCAGAACGCTTCCATAATTCCTTAGCTAAACTGGTCAATGCCCGTTCCGAGTTATCAAAGATTGAAGAGCAGTTAGCTCATATTTTGAAAATGGAACGCGATGAACAGTTAGAAAAATTAACTGAGATGACTGAATCTTATGAGACTACTAAACGCAAGATAGATGCACTTCAATCATCTGCAGAAGCTAGAGATGCTGCAGCAGTTGAAAATAACATTATGAATTTGCTAAGTGCAGCAGCATCAGGCGGTTCAGTAGGTGGAGCTGATTTCGGAGACTTTGGAGATATTGGAGATGATGAAGAATATGAAGTTGAAATCTATGAAGATGAAGACGGTTCATTCTACTACATTGATCCAGATACTGGCGAAGAAGTACCCTGTGACGAAGACGGCAACGCACTCTGAATATAGGTCTAAAATCCTTGATTTGTTAGAAGCCAGGTATAGTCTTGACTTTTGACATAGAATGGTGGTGGAGTTTTCAAGAAGAAATATCAGAACAATTTGATTTTTCAAAATTTAGAGAGGAAGCTGCAGCTCGCTTAGTTTCCAATACAAAGCAAAATATTTCCTTAATTAAAGAACGTATAGAAGGCAATAACTTAATTTTAGTAGGGGCTGGTTTAAAGAACGATACAAAAATTCCAAATAAAAATATAATTGTAGCCGATGGTGCTTTACGAGCTTGCTTAGAGCAAGATATCACTCCCTCAATTGTTGTAACTGATTTGGATGGTTATATTCCTGATATCCTACATGCTCGTGAAAAAGGTTCTGAAATAGTATTACATGCTCATGGAGATAATATTGTTCGTGTTTTTCAATATATTTTAGAGATAAATCCCAATTGTATTACTACAACCTACCCCTCAGTCACTAGCAGTTGTTGGGGCGGTTTTACAGACGGTGATAGAGCACTAATGATGTCTTTATCATTAAATTGTAATACTGTGAAAATGATGGGTTTTGATTACAAAATTATTGGAGATTATTCAGGAGATTATAGTCCTAGAAAATTAGAAAAGTTGTTTTGGGCTAAAAAAATAGTCGAAGCTTGTCGAAAAAGAAGTAATAAAATAATAGCCTAATATCCAATTATTCGGATAAATGCATCTTCTAGATTGCTGACGCCAGTACTAGCTTGTATTTCGTTGACAGTTCCAATTGCTTTTAGTTGTCCTTGATCAATAATTGCTATTCTATTGCATAATGATTCAGCCATTTCGATTATATGTGTAGAAAGTAGTACTGTCCTACCGTTTGCAGATAAGTTCTTAATCCAATCTTTCAAAATTTTAGTATATCTTGGATCAAGTCCACTTGCAGGTTCATCTAGTAAAACCATTTCTGGATCATGTATCAAAGTCATTGCAATAGCTAATTTTTGTCTCATTCCTTTTGAATAGGTGCCAACTTCATGATAAATTTGTTCACCTAGTCCTAGGGTTTTAGCATAATATTCAATACGTTGCATAGTCATATCATTAGAAAGTTTACGTAAATTTCCGATTAGTTCTAATGTTTCAGCACCAGTAAGTTTATCATAAATTAAAGGATTTTCAGGTAAGTATCCCATCATAGATTTAGCTTTGAGTGGCATCCGTTGTAGATTTACACCCCCAATCTGAATTATTCCCCTTGTTGGTTTTAATAGTCCACACATCATTTTGATTGTAGTTGATTTTCCTGCACCATTTGTTCCCAAAATCCCAAAGACTTCACCACGTTTTACTTCAAATGAGATATCTTTAGCAGCAGGCTTACTGCCATAGTATTTGGTTAAACCCTCAACCTTAATCATTAATCCTATGTAGGATGCCTTAACTTAAGACCCCATGTCCATTAGTGATTAGATGATTAAAATAGAAGACTTAGCTTCTATCTTACAATATCCTATGGAGAAGGCGTCACTTCTTTCAGGCAATAAATCACGTAAGAAAATATTAAGGGCTATTTACTATCAAGAACAATATTGTCAAAATTAGAGGAGATTATGAATAATCATGGCTCAAAGTGATCAGCAGAAACGCTTAGATAAATTCAATTATATCATTGAGTCTCTTAATCACTCGACTGAAGTCATATTAGTTGAGGGTAAAAGAGACACAAAAGCATTGGAAGATTTAGGTTGTACGGGACATATTATAGAATTGAATAATGGAAAGTCCTTACTTTCAACAGTAGAATCATTAGTTGAATTACACTCTTCTAAATCATTTATCATTTTAACAGATTGGGATAGAACTGGTAATATTTTAGCTGAAAAGTTAAAACGGTACGGAGAATCCTGTGATTTGGTGGCCAATATGATAGTTAGAGATGAATTAATTTTAATCGGTTCCAATGATATAACTTGTGTAGAAGAGTTGCCTACATTAATTAATAAATTTAGAAGAGAAACTAAAGCATACCGTTAATAATCCATATTTTATCTTAAATTATGGTAATGTCTACCGACTTTAATTTAAAGTCTCAAATTAAAAATCCCAATATAGACACTTCACTTTCTAAGCTTCTTGATATTAGAGAAAATAGTGGTGAACCTGATACTACTGGTATTTTAGATTCAGAAATTATTAACTTTCTTTCTATAGACAAAAAATTATCAATAGCAATTAATGAAGCTCATTCTTACCATCTGAAGCTCCGTAAGGAGATGGGAAATATTTTATTAAAGAATGAAAAAAAGTTAGTTGAAGAACTTCAAAATGGTTATATCAATTTTTATGCTCCAGCCACAGTAAATCCATACGTTGCTATTGCAGGCAAAGGTCCTTGGATAATCACTGCTTATGGTGCAGTTTTACATGATAATGGTGGTTATGGGATGTTAGGCGCAGGCCACGGCCCTGAGAAGGTGATAGATACAATGTCTGGAAATTGGGTAATGGCCAATGTGATGACGCCTTCTTTTTCACAGCATCGTCTTGTAGAACGTTTACGTAAAGAATTAGGCCATACTAGAGGAAATTGTCCTTTTAGCCATTTTATTTGTATGAATAGTGGTTCAGAATCAGTTACAGTAAGTCTTCGTATAGCTGATGCAAATTCAAATACACTTACATCTCCAGGTTCACGCCATGAAGGTAAAGAAATTAAGTTACTTGCAATTGAGCAAGGGTTTCATGGACGTACAGATAGACCTGCACAATTATCACATTCTTGTAAGGACAGTTATGATAAAAATTTAGCATCTTTTAGAGATAGAGATAATCTCTTTTTAGTTCCATCTAATGATGTTGATGCACTTAGAAGAGTTTTTACTGAGGCAGATAAGAATAATGTTTTTATCGAATTAATGGCAATAGAGCCAGTTCAGGGTGAAGGCAATCCAGGTCAATGTATTACTAGAGAATTCTATGATGAAGCTCGAAAATTAACTAAAGAGCATGGATCTTTATTATTAGTAGATTCAATTCAGGCAGGAATTAGAGGTCAAGGTTGTTTATCAATTATTGATTATGATGGTTTTCAAGATTGTGAAGTTCCAGATTTGGAAACATGGTCTAAAGCTATGAATGCTGGACAATATCCACTCTCAGTATTAGGTATGAATCCAAGAGCTTCAGAGATTTATGTAACTGGTATTTATGGGAATACAATGACGACAAATCCAAGAGCTTTAGAAACTGCGATAACTGTTCTCGATAATATAACTCCGCAACTAAGACAGAACATAAGAGATAGAGGTGTTGAATTTGTAGAAAAATTGAATATCCTTTCTGAAGAATTCCCAGAATATATTATTAAAGTCCAAGGTACTGGTTTATTGTGTAGCGTTGAATTAAGACCCGATATTCTTCCAGTTATAGGTTTTGAAGCCGTCGAGCCTTGGTGCCGCCGTCGAGGTCTTGGTGTAATCCATGGTGGGAAAAATGCACTTCGTTTTACTCCCCATTTTGAGATAACATCTGAAGAAATAGATTTGATAATAGCAATTATCAGAGAAGCAATTATAAATTTTACAAAATAAATTTTAATTTAATTTAGTTCCTAATCCTTCTTCTACTGCAGTTATAATTTCATTAGATTTAAGTAATTTTACCATAGCATTATGATCACGGTAAAGAGGCCTATCTTCATCTAGGTAGTCTACATATTTTCTTATGACACTGTGGGCAATTGATGTGCCTTTACCAAGTTTTCCACCTCTTATATCCAATGCTTGAGCAGCCGCCATCATTTCAATGCCTAATACTCCGAAACAATTGTCCATTATTTGCTTTGCTTTCTGACATGTAGTTAAACCCATAGAAACAAAGTCTTCTTGATCTGCAGCCGCAGGAATTGATTGATTTGCAGCAGGATGTGATAATATCTTAGCTTCTACTATTAATGCATCTGCAGTGTACTGTGAAAGCATCATTCCCGAATGTAAACCTGGTTTTTCAGTTAGAAATGGAGGTAATCCAACAGATAAAGCAGGATTTGTTAATCGATTTAATCTTCTTTCAGATAAAACTGCAACCATACTGAGTCCAGTACCAATCATTTCCATTGGTAAAGCAACGGGACTTCCTTGGAAGTTTGCTCCAGTCAATACTTCTTTTTCATATGTTAAAAAGATAGGATTATCTCCAACACCATTTAGCTCAGTTTCTACTTGTTTTCTTGCAAATTCTAAAGAATCTCTAAGAGTTCCAGCCACTTGTGGTGTTGATCTCATAGAATAAGCATCCTGAACTTTTTTTTCACCACTAAACAATATCTCAGATTCAGCAGTCAATAAATTTAAATTTGCAGCTATTTTTTGTGAACCTTTGAAGCCTCTTAGAGTATGTATTCTCTTATCATATGGTTTCATGTTGGCCTTTAATGCTTCTAATGTCATAGCTGCAGCAATGTCGTGCATTTTCATCCATCGTTCAGCATCGTACAATATAATTGCAGCCAATGCAGTAAGAACATTACTTCCATTAATTAGTGATAATCCATCTCTTGCTTCAAGTTCTAAAGGGTCTAAACCAATATTTTTCAAAGCAGTTTTAGAATCTGTAATTTCTCCATCTACAAACATTTCTCCCTCTCCCATTAATGCTAATGCAATTTGAGACATTGGAGCTAGATCTCCACAGGCTCCAACTGAACCTTTTTCACAAACAACTGGCGTAATTTGGTGATTTAATGCATCTCTAAGATATTCAGTTATTTGTCGACGTCCTCCAGAATGGCCTTTAGTATGTACATTGATACGGCCACACATTGCCCCCCTTACAATTTCAATATCCATAGGTTCACCAATACCAGCAGCGTGATTTCGAACTAAGAATTTTTGAAATTCTTGGGTTTGTTCTGGTGTTAATGTTACTTCTGAAAATTCACCAATACCTGTAGTTATTCCATACATAGTTTCATGGGCTTCAATTTTATCTTGAAGCATATTTCTACACTCCTCTATTCTTTCCCAAGAGTCTTTAGTAACTTCTATATTTTCATTGTTTCGGGCAACATTTACTAACTTATTGATGGTTAAAGAATTCCCATCTAGGGATACAGTCATTATTAGCTAATAATTAGGTATTAAATAAACTTCTTAGGCTTAGAATTCTTTTTATTGGCGTTTCATAGGGCATTGTGTCTTCAACTGATAAACAAGTTATAGAACTGAAAAGTGATGCCGCATCTTATTCAAAATTAGGTGATTTTTCTAAAGCACAGAAGATGATTAAGAAAGCATTAGAACTTGATCCCGAGAGTAAAAATTTAGTTCATGAATTAGCTAAACTAAACTTAAAGTCTAAAAATTATGAAGTATCACTTAAACTTTTATTAGATTTAGAAGAGCGGATATCTAAAAAAAATATTTTGTACAAAGATATAGGTTTAGCTTATTCAGGACTGGGAAACTTAGAAAAAGCACTTTATTTCTCAGATAAATCATTGCAAGAGAGTCAAGAATATATTGAAGCCCAAATGCTCAAGGGGAAAACTCTTCGTGAGTTAGAAAATTATGATGAAGCAATGATTCTTTTTGACAAGATTTTATCAAAAGATTCAAATTACAGAGATGCATTATATCAAAAGGGCAAGATTAATCATGATTTGGGCAATTACCGTGAAGCACTTGATTTATTTGATAAAGTATTAGCACTTAGTCCTAGAGACACAGAAGTTTTGGAGGCAAAAGGTCTTTCACATGATGAATTAGATGAATATAAAGAAGCTTCAGAAGCAATTATGAAGAGTCGAACTGTAGAAAATGAGACTATTTACAATGATAGAGGAGTAGCATTAACTCGTTTAGGATATAATCACAAAGCAATAGATAGTTATCGTAGAGCACTTTCTTCCAATCCTAAATATGCAGTTTGTTGGTTTAATTTAGGTAAAGCCCTTTTCCGTGTTGGTGATCTTCAAGAAGCTCTAAAGGCTTTCAAACAATCTACAGAGTTAAACCCCAAAAATAGGAGTGCCTGGAATAATAGGGGAGTAACTCTCCGTCAACTTAACAGATTAGAAGAGTCTTTAGATTGTTATGATAGAGCTATTGCACTTAAAAAAAGTTATTCATGGGCATGGCACAATAAGGGATATGTTTTAGAATTATTAGATAGGCCACGTGAATCGTTGGACTGTTATCAAGAAGCTTTGAAGCATAAACCAAGCTCAAATGAGCATGGTGGTGACGAATGGAATAAGCTTAAGAGAGATACAAATAAGGCTATTGAAAGAATTAATAAAATAATAGGGGAATAATTTGGATATCATAGAAATAATTGAAGCTGGTGAAAATTATTTGGAAAATGACGATGTTCATCAAGCTCATAAACAATTTTTGAAAGCCTTGAATTTAGTCCCAGAGGATCCACAAATGCATAATCGTCTCGGTATGTTTGAGATGGCACGAGATAATCCTGAAAAAGCTAAAAGTTATTATCAAGAAGCATGCCGTTTAGCTCCTGATGTCTCCCGTTATCACATGAGATTAGGAGATTCATTGCAACGTTTAAGTAGATATGAAGATGCAATTAGCTCATATTCCAGATCACTTGAATTAGAACCTAAGAATGCACCAGCATGGAATAATAGAGGTTTTGCAAATTTCAATATAAATAGATGGAATGAAGCTCTTCGATGCTATGACGAATCAATGCGCTCAGATCCTACATATGCGGTTGCATGGTATAATTATGGTTATACACTTCAATTATCAGGTCGTTTGAACGAGTCTAAAGATTTTTACCAAAAAGCAGTTGATTTAGACCCAACCGATAAGATTGCTTGGAATAATCTAGCAAATGTTCATTATAATCAAGGTCAGTACGAAAGGAGTATTGAAATTTATAAAAAATCATTACAATTGGATAGTAATTATGTAATTGCAGTTAATAATATTGGTAATGCACTTGATCACCTTCATAGATACGAAGAGTCTATCCCTTATCATGAAAGTGCAATTGAATTAGATTCAACATTTCACTATGCGTGGATGGCTAAAGGCCGGGCTCTTACTAAATTAAATAGAGCTGAAGAAGGATTGGAATTCATAGAAACATCTATTGAATTAGATTCCGAAGATCCGGATTATTATGAAGCATTAGGTCGATGTTTTATTGAACTTGGGCTTTTAGATAAAGCTAGAGATATTTTGAATCAAGGATTAGCCAAAGATGGACAACATGTACCATGTTGGATTGCACTCGGTGATGTAAATACACAATTAAAAAATCATAGACAATCATTGCAATGCTATGATGAGGCTGTGCGTGCACAAGATATACTTTCAAGAAATAGAATGAGGGATTTAGATTGGATTGAAAAGGGTCGAATTTTGCATGAGGCTGGAGTATTACATGAAGGATTAAGACAATATACTAATGCAATAAATGTGGCCGTATCAACTAGTAGACCTTATTTTAGGATGGCCGAAGTGTTAATCAATGATGATAGATATGAAGATGCCAAAAAAGTTGTAGAGAAGGGATTAGCAGTAGATCCAGATTCAATTACAGGTCATAGTTTATTAGTTCAATCTTTGAATCCATCAGAAATTGATTCAGATATAGAGAATTTAATTTCAAAGTCTCAGGGTTCAAAAAAGATATGGAGTTTACTTGGTTCTAAACTGGTTGATGTTAACCCATCTAAGGCTTTAGAACTTTTAGGTAATGATAATTTTAAAGATATTATGAATAGGATTGTCTGTTTCAAGAATTTAAATGATGATGAGATGGCTTTAAAGTTAGCAAAACAGGCTATTACTATTGAGCCAGATAATGTAAATTCATGGATAGCTGCAGGTTGGAGTGCTTACGATTTAGAAAGATACAAAGACGCTGACAATTTCTTTGATTCTGCGTTGGGATGTGATATATCTTGTCCAGATGCTTTGTTTGGGAAGGCTTCAGTTATGAAAATTACAGGTAGGGATTATTCACATTATCAAAAAGCTTTGGCTGATATTGATTTAGAATTAATTATTTAGAGATTAATTCTAAAAATATAGTTTCAATATCTTTTGAGACTTTCTTCCAAGAAAACATTTTTTCAACTCTTTCTCTTCCTCTTTTACCCATTTGTTTTGCCATTTCAGGATAGCTCCAAATTTTCTCTAAAGCTTCAGCTATGGCCTCAGGGTCTAATGGTTCTACAATGAAACCTTCTTCCGAAGATATAACTTCTCTTACTCCAGGAATATCACTAAGAATTAGGGGTTTCCCAGTCGCCATCCCTTCCAATCCTACAATGCCAAAGGCTTCTAGTCTAGATGTCGAAGGCAGAATTACAACATCTGTTGCAGCATAATAGGCTGGAAGCCAATAATCGGAGATAGGCCCAACAAAGACAACTCTATTTTCTAAGTTCAGTTTTTTTGTTAATTTTTTTAACCAAGATAAATAAGGCCCATCACCAATAATTAATAGTTTTCCATTATCAGTGTAATTTATCGCCCTTATTAATATGCCAATTCCTTTGTGAGGTACTAATCTTCCAACAAAGAGTGCAAGAGGTTCATCATTAGTGGCATATTTTTCCCTAATAAAATCACCTTCATTTGTGGGATGAAAGCGATCAATATCAACAGCATTTGGTACAACATCTACATTAATATCCCACAAACTTCTGGAGGTCGTAGCATAGCTATTTGTCGTCGAAATCACTCGATCGGCAGCTTTCAACGGATATTTTCCTAACATACTTTGATACAAATTCACTGCAGCTTTTCCAAATATTCCTTTTAGTTCTAAATCACAATGGTGAGTCACTACTAGTGGTTTATTCGATTCTTTTGCTCCTTTAGCAGCAAATCTTTCAGTAAATGGCGGTGGTGAATGGACATGAACAATATCAGCATGACTCCTTCTCACAAAAGTTTGAATAGCAGTTACAAGAGGAGTATTATACAAATTAATCCATTGAGGTAATCTAGTTATTTTTATTCCATTAAGATTCTCAGTTTCAGGCATTCTACTGTATCTAGAAGTGGCAACTTCTACATCATGTCCTAATTTAATTAAATTTTCACAAAGTCCAAGAACATGCGATTCTACACCTCCGAAATGTGGGTGGAAATATGGAGTCACTTGTAATATGTGCATTAAATAATTGTACTCTGAGATTCATAAGTTCCAGAAACTGACGCACCAGGGCCAATTTTAACATAACTTCCTAGAATAGTTCCAGCATTTATGGAGGTATTGATTCCTGTATTTACATTATCTCCAATAATAGCTCCAAGTTTTCTTCTTCCTGAATCAATTTTTTTTCCTTGATGAATTACATTTATAGTGTTCTTATCTAGTCTCAAATTTGCAATTTTTGTTCCAGAACCTAGATTGCTATTTTTCCCAATTATTGAATCACCTACATAATTATGATGTGGAGCTTTTGCCCCCTCCATTAATATAGAATTTTTCACTTCACTAGATCCTCCAACTTTATTGCTTCCGCAAAGAACTGTTCCTTTTCTAAGATATGCATTTGGCCCAATAACACAATTTTCGCCAATCCAAACAGGTCCTTCAATATAGGTTCCAGATTTGATAGTTGAATTTTTCCCCAAGTATAAATTTCCTTTAATTGTCACATTATCCTCAATGAGTCCTTGTTTTCCTTCCTTAATATTTTCCATGTAAACTTCATTAGCAGTAATTAAATCCCAAGGCGATCCGATATCCTTCCAAAATCCAGTATGGTTTACTATTTTTATTTCTTTAGCTATAGACTGTAATGCATCAGTAAGCTCATATTCATCTCTAATAGATTTCCCAATACTGTTAATTGCATTAAATATTTTTTCATTAAATATGTAACTTCCTGCATTAATTATCCCTTTCCCTTTTACACCTTTTTCTATAATAGATACCAAATAGTTTTTTTTACTTTCTACAACTCCAAAGTTTGAACAGTCTCTTACTTCAGTAACCATCATTGCTAAATGGCTTTTATCTTTATTAAGATTTTTTAAATTAGTTGCATCAATAATCATATCTCCATTTATACAATAGAATCGCCCCTCAATGATTCCTTTAGCTTGAAGAACGGCATGTCCAGTTCCTTTTTGTTCTTCTTGAGTGATATAATTAATATTTATATCATATTTGTCTCCATTTCCTAGTCTATCAGAAATATCTTTCATTTGATATCCAATTAAAATATAAATATTTACAACACCCACTTTTTTTAGCTCGTAAATTTGCCTCTCGATAATTGGCAATCCACATATTGGCAATAGTGGTTTTGGATTGTTTTCAGTCAATGGCCACATACGTTTACCTTTTCCAGCCGCTAAAATCAATGCATTTTTAATCATATTTTTTCCTTAATCTTATCCATCAATAGAGTATTTATTTTTGCCCCATCAATTTTACCCCTAAATTCAGTCATTACAGGCCCCATTAATGGCCCTATGGCAGCCATTCCTCTTTCTTTAATGAAATTATTTTTTTCTTCAATTAATAAATCTATGAAATTCTTAACTTCGTCTTCTATATTTTCACTTCCAAATTGAATTTCTTGACCAGTTATAAGTTGAATAAGAGCATTCTCGATTCCTTCTTTAGAGATTCTACTTTCTTTTAATAAATCTAATACAGTAATTATTTCATCATCAGAAATAATTGGTAGATTTTTAGAAGCTATATTTGGTAGAGTATGTAATAAAACTCGAGATACTATTTTGGCATCTTCAGAATGCTTCATTAATAATTTAAAGCGTTGATCCAAGTTTCGCGAAACCATCTGTTTTGATTCTTCATTATTAAGAGGTAAAAGTTTTTCTCTTTCATCTAAAGTTTTTGGAATAATAATTTGAATATTGTTTAGTTTTAAAGGCGGTATATCAGTTTCAGGATACATTCTAGAAGCTCCAGGCATTGGCCTAATATATCTTGTTAAATTTTCAGGAGTTACTCTCCTAACTTCTTTTGGTACGCCCCTTATTTTTACACGTTCAATGACTCTATTCATTGCATCTTTAGCAATTTTTTCTTCACCAAAAATCAGAACAAATGCATCATTTTTTTTACAATTTAAGATTTCATGTAATTTATCAGTTTTTTCTTTAGAAATACCATAAGCAGGTAATTCATCACTATGGATAATACCCTTAACACCAGCTTTTTTTGCGTAATCTGCTAATTCACGCCCCATTCTCACATGATTCTTTTCTGAGTCTTTATTTCCCAAGATTCCTTTCCATCCTATTAATTTAGATGCAATTGAAAACTTCTGCTTTTTAAAATGTTCAGATACTACGATAGTTTCACCAATACTGCCTTCAATTAGCTCATTTAAGTTCGACTGTCTTAAAATTTCATTTTCAACAACTTGTGGCATACTTGATAAGTCTTGGAATCCCTTTAGTTCGACACGTTGCCCACCATTTATGGACACGTTTACATCTTGTCTGATTGTCCCTAATCCTCTCTTCACGTGACACGCTCTAAGAAGCCTTCCAAGGGCTTTAGCAGCTTGTTGAACTTGTGTAGGTTCATTTAGTTGCGGTTTTGTAGTGATTTCTAAAAGAGGTATTCCTAATCGGTCTAGTAAATATTCATCTTTATTTTTACCGTGTCTACAAGAATCTTCTTCTAGGCAAATTTGATCTAATTCCAGAATTCCACCTTCATACTCTATTTGACCACCCGTTGCAACTAGGGCCGTTCTTTGAAAACCACTTGTATTAGATCCATCAACAACAACTTTTCTCATAAAATGTATTTCTTCAAGAATTGTAGAATTTACTAACTTAGCAAATTGAAGTGCTATTTCCACGGCACTCATATTTGGCCCTCTTGGAGGTTCTTCGTCAGTATAAACTAAACAGTTACACCCCTTATTGAAGTAAGTAAATTCTCTAATTCCTTCTGATTTTGCAGCGACATCTATATTTCCCATTTCACTTGAAGTTGCATGCAATATTCTCTTAAATATGAGATTATCTTCTATATTGAATTCATCGCATTTACAGAAAAGTTTTCCACAATCAAGCTGCTGATGAATTTCAAGTCCAGCTTTTAACCTCATGTACTAGTCGCGGGTATCTAGTTTTTAAAAGAAGCGGTGAATAAATTTTTATTGCGATAAAGCATAATCAGAGCTATAATTCCAAGAATGGGCCCTACAATCAGAAACCCCGTTGCTAAGATTGAAAAGAAAGTTCCAATTTGTGCATTTTTGTATGATTGAAGATTATATGTGACCCATGCTCCCCATAAACCGATTGCTGAAAACAGAAAAATTAGATTAGGGCACCATGATTCTACTTTAACATATACTGAATCTTCCAGATTAATAGTTCCGATTCCCTCCTCCGTGGTAAATACAAAACGATTCACACCATCTATTCCTTGATTAATATCTATCAAGCTCAGATTATTATCTTGGGGTGGAATAAAAATTTGCATAATAACTTGTTTGTGTGAATTTACACTTATCTCAACTAAATGTTTTCCAGGTTTTACAAAAATATTGTAGGTTCCATTGCCAATGTATGTTTGATTTACTTCATTCGAATCTATAACTACAATTGCTTCGTTTAAGTAAGCAGTATTATTTCTAACTACAATTTCTACTTTTATTTTATCATATTCATTGTAATCATCACTAAAGAAATCCATGAGAAGACTTCCAGTTGCAAATCCTGATAGAGATGACATAATAATTAATATTGTAATAATATTTTTTGTATTATTTACTGTAGGCTTATTCTTGAATATATCTTTTCCCCCTTCATATTTAACATAATCACGAGGTAATTTTGTCTGTTTAACCGTTTTTTCTTTCTTAGTTTCTACTAAAACCTTAATTTCATCATCTTTTAGTATAACTTCTAATTTAGAATCACATACTTTACATATTTTTTCGAAAGTACCATTTCGATCACCCATTAGAATTAATTTATTTGAGCTATTACAATTAGGACAGTCGTAACTCCAATTCCCTGAACGTATGGCCATTTATGCTATTTCAGGGCTATTATCTTTATTATTTGGTAATTTACCTTTTTTACCAATTTTTATTTGAGGTATTTCTATTTTAAATGGTGGAGGTAAATTTAATTTTTTAGCAATATTAAGAACTTCGAAGGAGCCTTGTGCTAAAACTCGATTATGTACATTCTCAGCAATATTGTCTGGTAGCTTGTGTTCTTTTTCCCATTTTAATTCAGCTTTAGTGATATTGTCTTTATTTTCTTCATGATATGCTATTTCACAGTCTAGTTGAACAATTCCCAATATTCCATATGAGACTGTATATCTCATTTCAACTACTAAATCGGTTTTAGTTTTTTTTCTTACAGAGATAATATTTGTATTATGATCGATTCGAACTTGTTTCTGTGGAGCTGATTTACGATGCCTTTTTGCCTCAACACCAATTATTTGAAAACCTTTTGCGGGCATAATTATCTTACGAACGCTAGTTATTGATATTTTCCCTTCAAAAATTAAGCGGTTATTTTTATTATCTCCTTTCTTTAGAATAACTAAGTGTACAAGGTCTTTGGAACTGTATTGATGATAGCAATGGTCTCTATAGCAGGTTGCCAAGAAGTTGAATCTAGCCGTACAATTGTATCTTTGCAAATAGATTCAGACGGTGAAAATAATTGGATTTATGTTTATACAATTCCTCGTACAAAAATGGGTAATCTTACTATAAATATTGGCGATAGTATCGAAACATATCCTTCCGTTTTTAGTCACCAAACACATATTTCAAATGAAGTTATAGCTAATATTACAGATTCAGAAAATTATTTTTCATTAATTGTTTTAGCAGATTTAAAAAACACACATTGGGAATTTAAATGTAAAATACGTATAACTACTTCAGAATTAGATGAAGAGTTATTTGTAGCAGATGTTTTAATAGATGAGGATGGTGAAGAAGTAGAAAAGATGTGGCAATTGCCTTATAATTTACCTTTAGAGTTTAAATCATGAATATATCAAAGACACCAGTTGCATATCAGGTAACGGTTGGTTTAGTCCTGCTCTTTTTAATATATTTAATTTTATTTCAGATAGGTTTGATAAGTTTTGATGTGAGTGATTTATTGATGTTTTATTCTTTTTCAGTTTACACAGTTTCCTTAGCTGCAGTATTAGGAGGCATTCTTACAGGAATGTTTATTGCAACTCGAGCTCTTTCGAATCAAGGTTTTACACCGTTTGAAGTATCTATGCTAAAACTTAGAGATGATATTCACAATTTAGAAAAGGAAGTTCAAAAAATTTCTAAAAGTTTAGATAATGATGAAAAAAGTTCCGAAAAAAACGAGTAATAGTTATATAAACTTTCTACTCTAATGGAAATCATGTCTAGAGTAAATTACAATTTTTTAGTGGCAATACTCGCAGCGGTTTTAATTTCGCCAATTGCAGGCGTAAATCAAAATATTATCGAGAGTAAATCTGAACTTTTAGCTAATGATTTTAGCGGCCAATCGCGTGATGGAGATTATGATGTGATTATTGAACTTGCACCAAGTAACGAAGGTTTATCTGAAGTAACTCGTTGTGAAGAGTTAACTGCCGAATTTCAAATTTCAAATACTGGTGACCTTGATGATACTTATGTTCTTTCGGTTACTTGGTATGATGAATACAATTATGGTTGGTATGCCGAACCCGTTCAAGAGACTGTTTCTGTAGCTTCTGGGACTCAAGAATTCGTTTTATTTACATTTCAGGCACCTGTTCAATTTGTAGTTGATGAAGATGAAATGGACTATACAGTAACAGCATCATCTGAAAATTCGACAGTAACAAGTTCAGATATCACTCAGAAATTAGTAATAGATAATATTTACGCAGTAGATGTTTATATGAGGCAAGGTGATGCTAAAGAAGGCAATCGAGGAGACTCAGTTTTCTATTCAGTTGAAATGAAAAATGTAGGTCAGAATGGAGATAATTTTAGTATAGATACTTCAGAAATGCCAAAAGACTGGTCAGCTCTTTTAGGTTCATCCTATATGTATCTTGATCCTCAAGAGACAGGTACCTTTACCTTGGAAGTTATTATTCCTGATACAGCAGCTGAAGAAGAATATGCATTTATTCAAGTATTAGTTAATGTCCAAGCTGGAAATTATGATTATATCTATAATTTTTGTAATTCTAACACAACTGTGGAAGACGGAAGGCATTATGCAGTAGATATAATTCCAGATGCATATCATAAAATGGTTATTCCAGGCGGCCAAATTTTGTATAATTTATATGTTACCAATGATGGGGATGAAGTTGATTCTTTTATTTTGGAATTAAAAGATGTTATGGCTCAAGGTTGGGGTTCAAATCTTAGCCAGTTTATAGTAGAAGATCTTGGTCCACAGGAAGAAGCAGTAGTAGTTATGAACGTTACAAGTCCATCAGATTCTATTGCAGATGATTCATCACCTTCAGAAATAGTTGTACGTTCTGCCAACAGAGAACAATTTTCCGATAATGTGGAGCTCAGTACTTCAGTTAGAATACCCGAAAGAGGTTTAGATTTGACTGTTGAAGATTTTGATAAGAAAGGGGATCCTTCAACAACAGTTGTTTATCATTTTAGTTTAGAGAATACAGGCACAGATCCCGATGATTTTTCTTTAAGTATTGAACGTTGTAATGACTGCAGTGCATGGGGGGCAACCTTGAGCACATATCATATTACAGATTTAGATGATGGTGACTTTTATGACTTTGAAATGCATATTGAAATTCCAGATTCAGCCCGTAATACAGATTCAGCTGAAATGACAGTTATTGCTCAATCTGATGATGATTCTGAAGTTGAACAGGACGTTTACACAATAACAGGTGTTGATAAGGTCCTTAATCGCCATATTACTTGGGATTCAGGGATGGTATTAAATCCGGGAGATAGTTCAGATATAGATATTAGCATTTCAAATTATGGTAATAGTTATCAATCATATACTTTTGAATCTGATGAGCTTCCAAATGGGTGGGAATTTGATAATTTCCCATATCAAACTGATGATTTAGAGCCTTATGTAGGTGATGAGTCTTTCAGTGTTCCATTTACAGTTTCTGATAATGAAAATCCAGGTTATTATAATTTTACAATAGATGTAATATTAGATGAGGATAATTATAAAATAGAGTCTTTTGAGGTGTCAGTTAAAATCGAATATTATGCTGAGTTTTATTTGGATGTTATTGCTATAGAGTCCTTTGAGAGTCCTGGAGATACACATTTCTTTGATGTAGAAATAACTAATAATGCGAATATAGATGATACAATTAGTTTATCTATTTTTGATGTTCCATTAGGTTGGACCACATGTTTCCGAATCAATCAAGATTGTTTTACAGAAATTACAGTTTCAGAGGGGATGACAAGTTCATTTGTTCTTGAAATAACTACAAATTATGATGAGCCAGCTAATACTGCAAATGGTATATTTTTGTATGTAGAGGGAGTTTCAGGTCTGAATAATAAAGTAAGCTCTTTTGATACACTTTCAATTTATACAAATCCAGTTTATGAGTTAACAATGGTTATTAATTCAGATTTTAAAGAGGGTGTTTCTGGAGATGTAATTCCATTTCAAGTTACAATTACAAATGTTGGTAATGATAATGATTTTATTCGTTTACCTCATGCAGTAGCGCCAGTAGGTTGGTTAACTTATTGGTCCGAATCTCAATTTATGTTAGGTGCTCAACAATCTAAAATTGTGTATCTTAATGTAGAGGTTCCAGAAAATGTATATGGTGGAAATAATATGATTGATGGAGAAATATTATCAGATCAGTCAGGGCAGGCTTTAGATTTACATTTCATAGTTTATATTGATGAAAAACCAGATATTGATATTGAGTTAAAATTAACTGCAGGTGAAGTAATGGCTGGTACAACTGGTAAATTTACAGTTAGATTAACAAATAATGGAAATACTGTTGAAAATTTAAAGTTGACAATTGAAGGCAAGCGAGCTTCTTGGTTTACATTGCCTCCTGATTCAGTTCGTTTAGAACCTGGTGATTTCCAAGAAATAGTTATTGAAGTTGAACCGCCAATAATGCAGGCTGCAACAGAAACATCAGGAATGTTGAATGTAACAGGCAGTCAAACAGATAAATTGTCTTTACCTTTTACAGTTTTAAAATCAGATTCAGTTGTTAATGAGCCGATAACTGAGGAAGAAGATGGAATTCTTGAGAGTCTTCCTAGTCTAAGTTTCTTTTCAGGCATATTAGTCATTTCTTTAATTTCTCGATTAGGTCGAAGAAGATAATTTTCTGGAGAATAGTTTTTGGTAAATTATTCTATTTCAGGCAAGGATTTGGCATTACCAAAAGAATCTGAAGAATTGAGTAATGTTTTAGAACGACATAGTAAATCTGAACTTGAAATTGATTTAGATGGTCAAAATATAGATTTATCTTTGCTAAGATCTGCCAGTATATTACAAGTTAAACATCGTATTGAGAAAAGTTTAACACCGGATAAAAATTTAATTCAAGCTATTGAAGCTTTAGATGAAGCCCATACAATTTTTAATTTGGTTTCTGAAAGATATATAACCTGGCATTCACAATTGACTGGTAGTCCTAGAATTAAATTAGAGAAGGTAATGGAAAAGGATAATTTGCCATCTCAAATAGATAAATTAAAAATATTTATCAATTCGATTCAAGAATTAGTGTCATATTTATCAAATTATTTAGATTTAGAATCGCCTAAAGTATTTCCAGCATTAGTTGATATATTAGGTACACAGTTAGCAGTTAGAATGGTTGCTTCAGCAGGAGACTTATCAAAATTAGCACGTATGCCATCATCAACTATTCAGTTACTTGGTGCTGAAAAAGCTCTTTTCCGTCACATGTCTGATGGAAGCCCCCCACCAAAGCACGGCTTTCTTTATCAACATCCAATTATTAAAAAATCGAGCCCTAAAAATAAAGGTAAGAATTCAAGAAAATTAGCAGCCAAAGTAGCAATAGCTTCTAAATTAGATTATTTTGGAGAAAAAAATGGATAAAGATACAGTTAAAAATTCTAATTTTCAAACTTTTGGCTATGGCTTATTGATGGGTATTGCAGATTCAGTTCCAGGAGTTAGTGGAGGTACAATTGCTTTGATTGTAGGGATATATGAGAAGTTAATTAATTCATTATCTATTTTCTTGAATTTTTTTAGAGATGGTTTTCCTTCAAAATCTTACAATAATTTTGTATCTTCAATATATTTTTTATTACCGTTAGGTTTTGGAATAATTTGTTCTTATTATTTGATTACTAAGATATTAGTTGGTCCCGATGAATCTCCGGGATTGTTAAGACAAAATTCGACTGCACCTTATGTTTATGCTTTCTTTTTTGGATTAGTTTTAATTAGTATTAAAGAACCATGGAAAGGCGTTTCTTCTCCATCTTTTGACAATTATTTGCTTTTGTTTATAGGTGTTTTTTTAATTTATTTTTATACACTTTTCCCTTTAAGTTACGGCAATAGTAATTTCTTATTGATAATTTGTGGTGCTTTAGCACTCACGGCAATGTTGTTACCAGGGATAAGTGGGGCTTTAGTTCTTTTAGCATTAGGACAATATACAAATATAGCAAATTCGGTACATAATCTTGATTTAGAACCTTTAATATTTTTTCTTTTAGGTGGAATATTAGGTTTAGTGACGTTTGTCCCTTTAATGAATTTTTTTCTGAATAAGTACAATGAATATACCTTATCACTTTTGGCTGGACTTATGCTTGGTTCATTGATAACTTTATGGCCTTGGAAGGATAATTACGATGGTGAAACTTTATCTTCAAATTTAGGTCTTAGTGAGATTATTAATAATTTTGAGACTTTAGAATTAATTTTTACCTTCTTTATCTTTATTATGGGGATGTCTTCATCTTATCTATTAAAACATTACTTATCGGCTAAATAAGCTTAAATGTATGTAAGAGCTTTTAAGAAACCCCTTCTGTGAAGGCAATATATGCGGGTACTGATTGCTGGTGCTGGGGAAGTCGGGTTTCGTGTTGCACGGGATTTAGTTTATCGAGGCCATGAAGTAACAGTAGTAGATTCAAATTTGGCAGCAGTAAAAAGAGCCCAAACTCTAGATGCCCAAGTTTTCAGGGGAAGTGCAGCCTCAGCCAAATTATTGTTTGAGGAAGCTTATTTGGAAAAAGCGGATCTATTCATTGCCGTAACTGGAAATGATATAGTCAACATTACAGGTTGTTCTATTGCTAAAAAAGCAGGATGTAAGACTATTGCTCGCATTAATAATCCTGATTTAACGGACATGCCTGAAGGTCATGAAATTCAACAATTATTTGGTATAGATGCCTATGTGTCACCAGATGAATTGGCCATGCACCGAATTTGGCAAATATTGTCAAGACCTGCTCTTACACGTTTAGAACACTTTTCAGTAGGTAAGCTTAGAATCCTTGAAGTTAGGTTAAGTGATAGCTCACCGTCGATTGGCAGACCACTTGGAAATATTAATTTACCTCCTCACTGCCGTATTGTTTTGATAGCTCGTGAAGAAGGAGTCATAATTCCAAAGGATAATGATACTTTAATGCCTAGAGATAGAATTTTGATATTGTTAAGTGAATATAGTGAATTAGATGAATTATCTGATGCCTTAGGAATACCAAAAGAAATAACTGATGAAAGAAATATCAAACGTATTATGATAGCTGGAACAAGTAGGATTGCAATTCGTTTAGCCGAACAAGTTTCTAAGAGATATAAAGAGGTAGAAATTTATATTGCAGAACCAGATAAAGAAATGGCAGATTCAGCAAGTTCACAATTACCTGAAAATGTTCGAGTTTTGGTTGGTTCTTCTACAGATAGGCATTTTTTAAGAGAAGAAGGCATTAGGTATGAAGATCTTTTTGTTGCTGCAACAGATCGGGAGGATTTGAATGTTTTAAGTTGTTTGTTGGCTAAGAAAGAAGGGGCAAAGCGTACTGTAGCATTAGTTTATCAAACAGAATTAGAATATG
Source organism: Candidatus Poseidoniales archaeon (assembly GCA_045567955.1). Lineage (GTDB taxonomy): Archaea > Thermoplasmatota > Poseidoniia > MGIII > CG-Epi1 > CG-Epi1. The sequence goes on from JBJLBX010000031.1 coordinate 39,080, forward strand.
TTGTCCAGGATACAGGTATTGATACCTTAATTAATCCTAAAAGAGTCACAGTAAATGCTATAGTTAATAGAGCGACATCAACAGATGAAATTGAAGGTATGGAGGAATTAGAGGGAGGGGATGCTTCTGTACGTGAATTCCTTATTAAAAACAAAAATGGTAAGACTGGAAAGAAGTTATCAAGTCTAAACTTACCTGAAGATACCTTAATTGCCATGATTAATAGAGATGGAGAAGCCATATTCCCAGATACAGATTCAGTTTTAGAGGAAAAAGATCATGTCTTAGTTTTCACTCTTAAGAATAAACTTCCAGAGGTGGAAAACTTTTTCCATTAATTGATGAGATTAAAACTCATTCTCGGCCTCACTGGTACCATTTTAGGTTTTTTTGGTCTTAATTTTATTTTTCCAATAATAGTTGGTTTATATCTTGGAGAAGAATATTTAGATATATTTTGGATGTTTGGCCTTCCAATGATTATTGCTATATCTTTGGGAAGTTTTCTACATTATTATTTTTATTCTGAACCAGATATTAGGAATCGAGAGGCTTTTTTGCTTGTCACAGTTGTTTGGATTTTGATGGTGATTGTAGGTGCACTTCCGTTTATTGCATCAGAAAGATTATCGTTAATGTCATATGAAATAGGAATTGCTGGAGCTATTTTTGAATCTATGTCAGGACTTTCTACAACTGGAGCTACAGTTTTAGATTTAGAAAGTAGTAATCCTGTAAATATTAATCAATATAATCAAGGATATTTTGATGCTCCTAAATCTCTTCTTCTTTGGAGATCTCAAACTCAATGGTTAGGTGGGATGGGGATTATTGTTCTTGCAACGATAGTGTTTTCACGACTTTTTGGAGGAGGTATACAGGTTCTTCAAGCAGAAATGCCAGGTACTGGAATAACTAGATTAAGGCCACAAATGGCACAGACTGCACGTCTTTTGTGGAGCATTTATTTTTTTATGACTTTAGTTGAAATAAGTTTATTAACATTTTTTTCAGAAATGCCACTATATGATGCAATATGTAATTCTTTTTCTACAGTTTCCACAGGAGGTTTTTCGCCTCAACGTGGTTCTATAGGTTCTTATGATAGTTCTTTTGTTATAGGCATTATTACATTTTTCATGCTAATTTCAGGCATAAATTTCGTTATATTGTATTATGTTTTCAATAATTTAATAGATTTCTCGAAAAAATTATCTGAGAGAATGAAAATTTCTTTTAAGGTTCTAAGAGAGAATGATGAGTTAAGTTTCTATATGTCGTTGGTATTCTTTTCTATATCTTTAATTTTTGTGAATTTAATTTTAGACACTGATAATATGGATAGTATATTTTCTAATTTTCTTCATGCTTCTTTTCAAACAATTTCTCTGTTAACAGGTACTGGTTTTACTACAACAAATTACATGGATTGGCCACAGATGTCTGTTTTTGTATTGTTACTTGCTATGTTTACAGGAGGTTGTGCAGGATCTACTACAGGTGGAATTAAGATGGTTAGAATTATGCTTCTTTTCAAGGCTTTGAAAAGAGAATTGGTTTTGGTTATTCACCCACGTGCAGTAATCAAATTAAGAATCGGTGATAAAGTTTTGAATGAAGATTTATTCCGTAATGTTGGCGTCTTTTTCTTCATTTTTATAATATTATTTTTATTAGGTTCTTTAGTTACATTATACTTAGAAGGTAATAATCCGAACATAGGTGTAATCGATGGGATTTCAATATCACTATCTTGTCTGGCCAATATAGGGCCTGGCATCGGCGCTATTGGGCCTACTGAGGCATACGGTGCCTTTGGAGATTCTACACTTTTATTTTTATCTTTTCTAATGATGCTTGGACGTTTGGAAATAATTACAGTATTATTATTATTCTTTCCAGATACTTATAGAGATTAGGGCGCAACTTGAATATGCCGTCCCTTGTTGAGGTGTTATGTCTGAAGATAAGGAGCTTGGTTCTGAAATACCTGCTTTTGTGAAGAAGTATGTACCTGCAGTCAACCGAGGTCTAGCTTGGGCTAAATATGGTAAAGAAAAAGGTGAAGGAACTGCCAATAAAGTTGCGGCATTTCAAGATTCTCGTGATGAGGGTTTCCAAGCAGCTTCAGCAGTATCATCTGATATGTCTGCTGAGGATATATTTGAAGTAGCAAGTAAAAAAATGTGGGATGTAGCTAATGAGTATACAGAGCAGGCAAAAATTTTGGCTATTGAAATAAATAAACAAAAAGATAAAGAAGATAGAGACAATGCTCTTGGCCTTGCTCGAGTGGCAGCTCGAAAGGCTGGCTTACATGCTGCAGTGGCTGCAGGGTGGGAGAAGGGTTGGAAAGAAGGTATTGAGAAAAATAACTCTCAAAATTAAATTAATCTTAATTGAGTACTGCTAATATAATTACCAGATTTGGTTAATTCTATATGTATATCTGAGAGGAAGGCATCTTCTGCAAATAATTCATCAATTTGGTTTTGATCAATTGCCATACTTATGAATTTAGTTCGCCCTTGTCTACCCAGACTTACAATTTTCGCATTAATCATTCCTTGCATATCTAATTCTGAAATAATATGCCCTACTCTTCTTTGACTCAAGTGATCAAGGCTGAAATGTTTACAAATTTGCATATATGTACTATAAACTTCACCTGTGGTTTGATGTCCATCTTTTCTCTTACCTTGATTTAATACAACTCCAGCTAATGTTGCCTTGTACTGAATTGGTAATGTTGAAACAATACTACGAACTTGATCTATCTCCATAATATTTTGGGCTTTGTTAACATATTTTACAGTAACTAGTTCAGAATCATCCCTTTCAGCTAATTCAGCTGAAATTCTGAGTAAGTCTAATGCTTTTCTTGCATCGCCATGTTGCTGTGCAGCTTTACTAGCACAATATGTCAGCACAAGGGGATCAACTACATTATCATGAAATGCAATTTGAGCTCTTTGAGATAATATTTCTTCAATTTGCAATGCATTGTATGGTGCAAATGTCAATGATTCTTCACCTAACCTAGATTTTACTCGAGGATCTAACCATGTAGTGAATTTGCTATCATTTGAGATTCCAATAAGCGAAATTTTAGAATTACTTAAATCTGAGTTTAAACCAGTAAGATGATATAGAATATCATCACCTTTTTTGTTTACCAAAGCATCAATTTCATCAAGTATAACGATTGCAATTCCACCATTGTCATCAGCTTTTTGTTTTAATGCAGCATAAACTTTGTCAATTCTCCAACCTGCATTAGGTACTATAGTTTCCCATTCACTAGAATATGATTTTCCAATATTTGTTAAAACTCCGTACGGTGTATTGGTTTGTTTACAATTAATATAAGCTGTATGGATTTGTTTATTTTCTTTTTCAGCCTTTTCTAAAATTTGGTCGCAAATAAATTTTGCAATTGCAGTTTTTCCAGTTCCTGTCTGGCCGTATATTAAGATATTAGATGGCCGGGCACCATACAATGCAGGCTTCAAAATGTTTGCAAAACCATTAATTTCATTATCTCTATGTGGAAAAAAAGAAGGTATAAATGTAGGCGAAAGAGCTTCTCTGTTCTTAAAAATCCTTTCTTTATTCATGATGTTATCGAAAACATTGCGATTTCCAGTATTCCGTACTTTTTTCATTAATAATAGCTCTACAACTAGTGGGGCCTTGGGTATAGCCTAGTGGCTATAAACTAAACGGGGGTTACTCTTTTTTGTTTCTCTTTTTAAAGGCTAATTTAGCAAGCATCATTTAATAAAATATAATCTTTTTTAATTTACAAAAAGTGTTTTGTTCTGCCTCTAATTGCTATAAACTTGGTAGTTAAAGAAAAGGAAATTATTGATTGGCTTTCTGAGCGTAAATTGATGCCTTCCCCTGAATTAATAACGCACGTATCTAATCACCCTGATGGTTTAGTTCTCCTTGAGAAATCAGTTGCATCTTTAGATGGCCCTAGATTGTTTTTGAGTGTATCTGATTTGATTATAGAAAATAATCCAGAACCTCCCAAACCAATAAGCCGGCCAAAAGTTGCAGAAATTCCACCTATAGTTATTGAAAGACAAATAGACAAAAGTATGTCTGATGGGAAGTTACAAAGTTTCGTATCTTTATTTAATGATCGTTTTACTACACTCTCACGTCTTGTTCGAAGGAATCCTTCTATGCGTGATGCAGGTCCCTTATCAGCCTTAAATCCTGATGAAGAGAATCAGGCAATAGGTATGATTGCAGAAATTCAAAACTATCCAAATGGCCGAACTAAAGTAGTTCTTGAAGATACTGACAATAGAATTAATATAATGCTTAAAGAGGAAGAAGGCAATCCACTTAATTTATTGAATGATGAAGTTATTGGCGTATCAGGAAAATTGAATAGACAAGGGAATTTGCTTTATGTTAATTCTCCAATAGTTCGTCCACATTTAGGTCGTTATCGTGAATCTGCACGTTCTGAAGAACCCTACATCGCTCTTTTTATTTCAGATATTCATCTTGGAAGCGGAACATTTAAAGAAAATGAATGGAATAAATTTATTTCATGGTTAAATGGTGAAGTTGATTATCATAAAGAGTGGATTCCAGATCCAGGTTATCTTGTGATAGCTGGAGATGCAGTGGATGGAATTGACTCTTATCCTGGTCAGGAGGAAGATTTGTCCATAACTGATGTATGGGAACAATACTCTACATTGTCAAAATCTATCTCAAAGATACCACACGAGATTCAAACAGTGATAATGCCTGGAAATCATGATGCAGTTCGCTTGATGGAACCACAATTACCACTTCCAGATAAAGTCATAAAAGATTTTGGAGACAATCTCACATTTACTGCAAATCCAGTATTATTGAATTTAGCTGGCGTTCAAGTTCTTTGCTATCACGGTAAATCATTAGATGATTTAGTTAGTCTTAGAGATTTAACATATGATAATCCTATGTCTATGATGAAAGAGTTGTTGAACAGAAGACATATGGCTCCAATATATGGAGCAAAAACACCCTTAGCTCCTGAAAATCAAGATCATATGTTAATACGTGAAGTTCCAGATATTTTTGTTACAGGTCATGTTCATTCATTTGGTATTGAAAGATATAACGGTGTTTTAATGCTAAATCCAGGCACTTGGCAAGCACAAACAGATTATCAAAAGATGATGGGTTTTCAGCCACAGCCATGTAGGGCCGTTGCAGTTAACCTCCAAACATTTGATACGCAAGTACTAGATTTTAATTTTTAGTTAACTCAGTTTATAAATATTCGCAGTTCTAGTAAAATTATACATGCGAGATTCTAACAATGCATTTCATTTGGCAATTCCTTGCAAGGATTTAGACGAAACGGTTGATTTTTATGAGAATAAATTAGGTTGTGAGCTTCGACGTAGATATGGTGACAGAGTTACTTTTTTTTTCTTTGGAGATCAATTAGTTTGTCATCTTTCTCCAGACAAGATAGATTTAGATCCGGAACCATATCCTAGACATTTTGGAATAACCTTTTCTAATAAGAAGGATTTTGAATCATTTACCGAGCATTTATTATCTAAGAAAGTTCAATTTTTGAATCCTATTAGTACGCGTTTTGAGGGAAAACCTGAAGTACATACTACTTTTTTCTTGAAAGATCCTTCAAATAATATTTTAGAATTTAAATTTTATCCAAATAAGGAAATGATGTATTAAATATGTCTAAGATAAAAGTGATAATTACAGGAGCAGGCGGAGGTGGGGCTAATAATATAATTTCTACAATTAAAGAGAGAGAAAAGTATACTTTGATTGGTTTTGATATATCTAAATTTAAGGTTGCAAGAGCTAATGTTGATTTCCGTTTTGTAGTTCCTCCAGCTTCTTCTCCAGATTATGTGGCTGAGATAACTAAAATAATTAAAGAAATAAAACCTGATTTGATAATTCCAACTAATGATCCTGAGGTTGAAAAGTTATCAGAATACCGAGATAAGATAGGAACTGAATTATTTTTTCCAGATCATGATTCCGTAGTACTTTGTTTGAATAAATGGAATTTCCATAATTTTGCAATAAAAAATAAAATCCGCGTTGCAGAAACATATCATGTTAAAAGTATAGATGATGTTGATCAGATATTCTCTAATTTTAATTCTGAGTTACTTTGGTGTAGGGCCATAAAAGGAGCAGGTTCCAAGGGAGCTACTAAGGTTAAGGATCCTGAGCAAGCAAAATGGTGGATAAGGTATTGGAATGAGATGAGAGGTATGGAAATTTCAGATTTTACAATATCTGAGTTTTTACCAGGTAAAGATTTTGCTTGCCAAAGTACATGGAAAAAAGGTAAATTGATTTTAATGAAGGCCGCAGAACGGCTTTCCTATATTGAAGCTGCATCACGGCCAAGTAATATGTCCTCTTCACCAGAGCTTGCTAAAACAGTTTATGATGAAAAATTGTTTGATTTCTGTATCGATGTTATTAATAAATTATCTGGAGGCAATGCTCATGGTAATTATGACATTGATATTAAGATGAATTCTGATAATCAATTTTGTGTTACAGAAATAAATATAGGTCGTTTTTTTATGATCACAAATTTATTTAATTTGTGTGGAGAGCATTCAATGATAGACACTTATCTTAAACTTGCTACAAATCAAGATACTAATATTTCTAACCCTTTTGATTTTTCAGAAAAGTATTTGATTCGTTCATTAGATACTTTACCAACTGTTTTATCTTTAGATGAAATAACTAAGCGTCTTTAGTTTTTTTAACGAATTTATACAATGAACCTATTCTATCTTCACAGAAATCCCAATTGTGTTTCTTTTCAGCTAGTTTTCGTGCTCGCCCTCCCATCTTATTACACAAAGGTTCATCAAACATCATTTTCATAATTACAGCTTTTAGACGATCCCATTTCCCCCATTCAAATGTTAAACCAATTTCTTCTCTTTCTACCATTTTCCCCATCAATAATTCTTTACAAGTTATAATTGGTACTCCTGCAGACATAGCCTCGAATAATTTATTTGGTGCACTTAGACGATTATTAACATTCGAAGGATCTAATGCCATTAGTACAGCATCACATTGGATTGTTTGTAGAGGTACATTATCGGGATGGATGGGCCCTATATATTTCATATTAGGTATTTTAGGTTCCAATTTTTTCAATGTGGGAACCAAAGTTCCAAATCCACCTATATCGAATTGAACACCTTTCATTTTATTTATTGTAATGGCAGTTTCAAGTATTCCTCTTGAAGGGTGTTTTTCTAAAACTCCGATATAAAGTAATCTGAATGTATCTGTTTTCTGTCTGCTTTCTATTCTTCTTATAGGATATGCATCTAGTCTTTTTACATTTCCAACTCTTGTTAACTTAGAATTCATAAAATCTCTTTGAGAGAGATTCATTACTTCGAATGCATCTTCTTCAGTTGAAGAAAATGGCGCCTTAGTTCCAAGTTCTAACATTTGTGAGATTCTAGCATAATTTGCAGGTCCAGCAGATATTATGCCATGACAATACTTCAATAATCGAGCTTCTAATCTATGCAGCCATTTTGCTACGATACTAGACACTGCCCCTTCTACTAACCCTGGATAGTTTTCATGACAATCATAAACAAGTGGTATCTCTCCAATCTTAGAGGTAAAAACGCCACCAAGTAATGTGTCTAAATCATGGTAGTGAATTATAATATCTTTTTCAATTTTCTGGAATGCTAAAATTTGCCAAGTACACCAAGCTAAAAATCTAGGAAGTTTCTTTGCAAAAATGGCAGCATTGTTAAGAGGACATTCTTCTTGATATCTCCATATAGTGCCCCACTCAGTAGAAGAGGTCATCTCATTCTTTCCAGTTCTATCCCATGCTAAAAGTATTACTCGATGGCCTTGCTTCGATAAAGTTTTTGCAGTATCAGAAATTACGGGTTCTGCAAAACCGCCAGTTGTCAGGCGACTTCGAACCATAATTATCAGAGACATTATATCTTAAGGAAACGGCGCATAAATAGAATCTTTGTTCACACAGAACTTTTAAACCATACCTCAGTCAGCACCCTTCAGTGCCGCTGTAGCTCAGTAGGTCAGAGCATCCGGCTGTTAACCGGACGGTCATCGGTTCGAATCCGATCAGCGGCGCCACTGGGGCCCGTAGCTTAGTCTGGTGGAGCTCCCGGCTCATAACCGGGCGGTCGTCGGTTCAAATCCGGCCGGGCCCACCATTAAGAATGTTAAATCTTCGGTCTACTTCTTCTTTTGTAACATTCATAATGCTTTCAGTACCAAAGCCTTCCACAGTAATTGAAGCTACAGCTGAACCATAATTCATTGCTATAATCAAATTATCCTCATTAATCTCATTTATATTAGAAAGATATCCTATCGCAGCTCCAGCAAAACTATCGCCAGCTCCAGTAGGGTCTATAAATTTACTAACTTTATAAGCGGGTAAATGTTTAGTTTTTTCTGATGAATATAACGATGATCCCTTTTCACCTCTCTTGATAATTATGTATTTCGGTCCCTTTTTCAGAAGTTTTTTTCCAGCTTTATCCAAATCATTTTCACCAGTATATAGTCTAGCTTCAGCATCATTTATGAATAAAAGGTCTACTTGTTTCACAACTTCTTCTAGTTTCTCTTTAGCAATATCAATCCAGAGATTCATAGTATCCATAGCTACCAATTCTGGTTTAGTTTGTTTCAAAACTTTAGCCTGAATATTAGGGTCATTATTACAGAGTAGCAATAATTTAGAATTTTTTTGTTGTGATGATATTTCCCAATCATAGTGTTCATTAATTTGAAAATCAGTTTTATGTGTTATAGCTTGAGACATATCTCCTGTATATTCTCCAGACCAGTGAAATGTAGGATAATTTAGAGTTTTTACAGATTGAGTATTGATAGAATGTTTTCTAATTTTCTCCATAATAGGTTTTGGAAAATCATTTCCAATTGCTGCAACTAAAGCCGTTTTTGTAAAAAGACTAGAAGAAATACTAGAATATATTCCAGCACCTCCTACTATTTTTTTTCCACTTTTATATGGTGTTTTCAGGTCATCCAATGCCAGTACGCCAGCAACCAAAAGTTTTGCAGTCACAATTCACCTCAAGAGGGCTGGCTTTAAATCCCAAGCACTGTGCGCAATTAATGGCGACCTCCCGCAAAATAGCTCTGCTTTTTGGTGTTGAGAATATTAATGCAATAATAGGTTGGATTGCACTTTTGCTTGTAGCAAGGCATATGGGAGCTTCAGCACTCGGCGAATTTAGCTATGCAATGAGTTTAATTGGTGGTTTTACTTTTTTAGCTTTTTTTGGATTCCGTATGGCTCATGTTAAGAGAATTAGTGAAGGTATGGATCTGGGTAAATGTATAGGTACATTTCTTTCAATACGGTTATTTCTAATTTCTCTAATGTTAGCTGTATTTGCGATATTTTATTGGTATTGGACCGGATATTTAGGAAAGCAATTCTATGATATTAAGACTGAAGGTCTTTTGTTTGTAGTATTAATCTATTACATTATTTTTCTGTTAACTGGAGTTTTAACGGCTACTTTTAGCGGATTAAAACAAAGTGCACGAGTGGCTATACCTCGCATAATAGGTACTTCTATGCGTTCTTTTTTATTTATAGGAACTGCATTGATGGGTTGGGGTATTTTATGGTTGGCAGCATCAGAATTAATAGGTATTTTGATAATTGCTATTATTTCGTTATGGTATTTTAGAGACTATCCAATTTCTAAGCCAGATAAAGATACTTTTGAATCATATAAAAGTTATGCATTTCCAGTTGCAGCAGCTTCAATTTTTGGTATTTTAAAAAAACATGTTGATAAAATATTTATTGGTATTTTTTGGACAGCTACAGATGTAGGGCTTTATTTCGGAGTTCAACGTATTGCATTATTCATAGGTAGCATGGCTTTAGCTATTGAGGAGATGCTACTTCCTTCAATATCTAAATTACATTCGAATAAGTCTAATAATGAAATTAGATCTTTAGTTTATGATGCGGAGAAGTATGTTGCAATGGTTTGTATACCTGTTGTAGCAATGACTGTTGTTTGGTCATATGAAATAATTTTTGTATTTATCAGTAGAGAATTTTTACCAGCAACTCGCATTCTTCAGATATTAGTTTTAGCATCACTTATTCGAGTAATTAATAGGCCCTGGTCCGTTGCACTAAGAGGTTCTAATCGACCCGATTTAACTTCGGCTATCAATATTTTCTCTTCAATTATTAGTGTTATCCTTATGCTCTTTTTAGTACCTAAAGAGATACCTCACCTGGGTCTTGAGAATTTGCCAGGTTTGGGTGGTGAAGGTGCAGCTATTGCAGTTTTAGTTTCTGAGCTAATAATGGCTATTTCTCTTAGATTATTATGTTATTCTTATCTCGAAATGAAACCTCAGATTAGTTTCTTTGTACAAATATTATTTGCTATTATAGTGGGATTAATAATGTGGCAAATCCAGTTAAATTTGGACATAGATCGTTGGTATGAATTGTTCTTTTTCTCAGCATTAGGTGGTCTTCTTTACATTTCTTTTTTAGCTACAGTTGGAGCTTTTACTTTAAAAGATTTTCACTTTTTTTGGAACACTATTGATCCAAAAGCTATGACTAGTTACGTTAATGAAGAGTTAAAGAGGAAATAATGTTGTTTACAATTGGTTTAGTAGTAATTTTTGCTATTGTGATATTTACAATATTTCTTTATCAGAAAATTTTTAATCCTGGAAAACTCTGTAGAGTATGTTACCGTGTAGTCCCTGAACTGGTCTTTGTTGAGGCGATTGATGAGGAAGATGTTGAGTCAGATTATTATACAAAATGTCCCTTTTGTGATAATGACTTGAATTGGGATTAAAATCAATATTTTTTATCTAATGAATCTGCAATGATTTTTAATGCAATTCCAGTTATAATTCCAGCAATTAATCCAGTTCCTATCCTCCGAATATTGGTAGATTCGTAATCAGTGAAAAGTTGTATTGTACCATCAAGTCCAATTGGAGTTAGTGCAAGGATTATTATTGGTAAAGTTAGTTCAATTCTTCTCCCTAAAGCAAAAATAAACCCAAATGTTAAACCTGCAAAAATCCCAACATCTCTTGTACAAAAGGGCATTTGATTATTATTATATTCATAAGATCGTTGAGAAAGTTGGTGACAGTTTAAATCTCCAAAGTAATAGATAACTTTTGCTAAAGGATTCATATTATGTATGACTTCTTTATTATCGTAAATACCTACACTTCCACTTAAATCACCCGTTTCTCCATTAGTTATAATTAATGGAGAGATAAGAATCATTAAAGTCCAAAGAGCCGTTAAAGATAAGAAAATTTTATTCCATTTACCCAATAGTTTCCATTTTTTAGTAAATTGCCAAGATGACATGCCTTATCCCCTGTCAAATTTTTCTCTATCAATTAGTATTAATGATAGAGCGACTACAGATAGAATACTGCCAATTAAAAAGCCATAACTTATAACTCCACAAAGACATCCAATTACTGCTATTCTAAAGTTTTGTTGAAGAAGTGCAGCTGAACTTCCCATCAAGGCGACGATTGAAGCTACAATAAAAATAGGAGATAAGGTGTAGTTTGGAGGCCATGGTTCTGAGACGTCTTTTCGGAGATCTACATTTTTGGTTACTCCGCCTTCTTCTAATTCAACTTCCAATATATTTGTTCCTTCAGAACGTATATTAATCCAAACACTTAGATTTCCATAACCTTCCATTGTGAACATAATTTCGACTTCATCACCAATTAAATCATATAAGAAATATTTACCTTGAGCATTGGTATATGTTTTCTTATCATCAGCTTCAATTTTAACTCCTTCAAGTCCATTTCCATTATCATCAATAATTGTTCCATGAACTGAAGAAAGCCCATCACTAGTCCATTGACTTTCTTGATTATTCCATTTTATTCCATATGCGATACCTGAGAGAATACCTAAAATAAAAACGATAGATAGTAGAATTCCAGCCCATTGCGCTGCAGTTTTTGGTTTTTCATTTAAAGTATTGAGATTGTCCCAGCGATAAGCTTCTTTCAAATTACTAAAAACAAAAGAAAGAGGCTGTTCTTTTTTTAATTTTGAGCTTGTTGGATCTGAAGTCACTTCACTACGAGTTTTTGTAGCTGCCCAGCTTCTTATTTCGGTTCTCAACCAATTGTTTGCTTCTGGTGTAAATTTATATTTTTTACGTATATATGCAACAGTTTGTTTTTCTATTTGTGTATAATCATCATAATCCTTTATCTTATGAAATAATTGTTTACTTCCTTCTATTGTTATCTCTTCTTTTTTAGCAGTTAACTCTTCAGCAACTTCCAATAATTCACGATCATACTTCTTCCCATTGATATATTTGAAATGTTCATTATCTTTATTTATGTTTAATTTTTCTTGGATATTTTCTCCAATTTTATTACCTAAATCGGTTATTGTGTTCTTAATATTAGTTACAACATTAGTGTTCTTAACTGCGAATGAGGAATCACACATAGGACATATTACATTATTTCCTTCATCCTTGTTTGTGTTGAAAACGTTGTAGCAAGTTGTACAGCGCACTTTCACATCAGCCATTAGAAGTTACTCCCCCGTCGGTTAAATAAACCTGACGATTGGGCATTTATGGAATGGTGGTTGGCTGTACTTTTAGGAATATTGCAGGGTGTGACAGAATGGCTTCCTATTAGCAGTAGTGGACATTTGGCAATTTTCCAATTTTATTTTGATGAACATCCTCCTATTCTTTTCGATATAATTTTACATTTAGGTTCACTTTGTGTTATTTTTTATGTCATGCGACAAGAAATCAAAGAAGTTTTTTTAGTATTACCTAGCATTATTGATTATAAAAATTATTCAAATCTTAAAGGGTATGAAAGAATGTTGATGATGGTTGTTGTAGCTTCAATTCCGACTGCTATTATTGGTTTTACTTTTGATAGTACAATTATAGGAGATTTTTATAGCGAGATGCACTTAGTTGGCGGTTGTTTAATTTTTACAGGTATATTAATCTGGTTTAGTAAGAATTATGATGGTAAAAAACAGATAGATGATTTTAAATTTTCAAATGCTTTAGTTGTAGGTTTTTTTCAGGGCCTAGCTATACTTCCAGGAGTTTCTCGTTCAGGTTCTACTATTGCTATTTCTAAAATATTAGGTATGGATCCTGTTAAAGCAGCTAGATTGTCTTTTCTTTTGTTTATACCTGCTATTATGGGGGCAACATTTCTTAAAATTGGAGAGATTGATGAAACAGTAGAAGAAGTTGGTTTTATTGCTTTGATCTTAGGATTTCTTAGTTCAGTTATAACTAGTTATTTTGCAGTAAGCGCTTTGTTAGAATTGATAAAACAACAAAAATTCCATTATTTCACACCTTATTGTGTTATTCTTGGTATGTTCTTGATATATAGTAGTTTATTCTAATTTATCACTTTCAATTCTTATACTATAATCTCCAGAATAAAGAATAGAGCCAATACCTTCAAGTCCTGAGCCAGAAATTGTAATTGTCCAAGTTCCACCTATTACAGGAAGAAGAAGAGGCCTTTCATTTAGCTGGTTATTCCAAGTTACAATTTCATATCCATCTCCATCTTTTCCATAAACGTGGTTTGTCCCATCAGGATCAGTTACAGTAAAATCTAAAGTACCTGCAGGGCCTTCTGAAGGATCAATACCTCCTCCAATGCTATAATCAACAGATAAAAGGAGAATTACGAAAGTCGATTCCCAATTACTTTCTATGAAAAAAGAATGTTTCTCTTCTTTCCAAGATATATTTTGTGCAGTTTCTTGAAAACCTAGTGGATTTTCAACCATGTCTTGGATTGCATTGACATACGAATCCTGATCCTGAGCAGGGTCTGGTGCAAAATTTCCTTCAACATCCCATACGTCAAATATACTATATGTTTTCTCTTCTTCAGGAACAATTCTATCGACTAATCCATTCATTGCAGGGATGTCAATACACCCTACGGTCAAAAACAATGCAGCAATCATGAATGCTCTTTTCACAAATTTTGGATTTAGACGGAGTAAATAAAATATACATTAGAATTAACTAAAAAGGCCTAAACCCCCCTCTCTTTCAGCGGTTGTGTCCAATTTAAGGCAGAAGTTGCTGGAATTAGCCATGTCCGAGGCAGCTCAATACGGTGAAGCTCGTAGCAAAAGTGTAATTGGTAAAGCAATGGGTAAGCATCCCGAGCTACGTTCTTCAGCCCAAGAAGTAATGCAAGTTATAGATGAAGTAATAGATGAAGTTAATAAAATGGATTCAAAAGTTTTAGAGTCTTATGCTCCTTTAAAGAAGAAAAAGCAGAAGAAGGCTAAACCTCGAGAGCTTCCACCTCTCAATAAAACAGGTAAAGTTGTATTGCGTTTTGCTCCAGGACCCAGTGGTCCTTTACATTTAGGCCATACTCGAGCATTAGCTCTCAATAATTATTATAAAAAAAGGTATGAAGGTAAATTGATATTACGTTTAGAAGACACTAATCCAAATGCAATTGATGAAAAAGCTTATGATTTAATTCAAGAAGATTTGAAATGGCTTGGTATCGAGGCTGATGAGGTAGTTACTCAATCTAGTCGAATTGACATATATTATGAAGATATTCGAAAAATAATTTCGGTTGGGGGTGCCTATGTCACAAAATCTGATGCAGAAGAGTGGAGAGAACTAAAAAGACAATGTAAAGCACATCCCGACAGAGACCGTTCACCAGAAGTACAGATGAAAGAGTTTGATTCATTACTTAATGGAGATGAGGGAATAGTAGTTATCAAGACAAATCTAGAGGATCCTAATCCTGCATTAAGAGATTTTGTAGCTTTAAGAATAGTTGATTCACCACATCCTTTACAAGGTAAAAAGTATAGGCTTTGGCCCCTTTACAATTTTGCCGTAGCAATAGATGACTATCGCCTAGGAATAACTCATGTTTTAAGAGGAAAAGATCATCTTAATAATACTGAAAAACAACGTTGGATTTACAAATATTTGGATTGGAAAGAACCCGAATTCATACATTATGGTTTAGTTGCAATACCTAATACTAATTTAAAAACAAGTAAAATCCGCGAATCTATAATTAGTGGAGAATTCACAGGGTGGGATGATTGCCGTTTGGCTACGATTAAGGCCTTGGCAAGAAGAGGTTATTCTGCAGAAACTTTCTTGAAATATTGGGAAAATTCAGGTATTAAGGAAGTTGACATTAAATTCTCATGGCAGAATTTTGATGCTTTGAATAAGGATTTAATAGATTCGAAGAGTAGACGCTTGTTCTTTGTTTCAGATCCCGTTGAATTCATAATTCAAACAGATAAATCTTTACAAAAAGAAGCTCCTTGGCATCCTGATAATAAGGAACTTGGTAACCGTGAAGAGACAATTTTATCAGGTTCTAAGATATATTTACCCCGTAAAGATCTAGAATCTTTAGGTGACGGTTCAGAGATTCGTTTAAAAAATCTTTGTAATGTCGTTATGAAAGATCGAAGTTTGACATTTTCTGGATTTAATCATAAGAAAGGAGTTCCGATATTTCAATGGTGTTCATCTAATCAAGTAATAGAGGTATATTATCCTGATGGAAAAACTATTTCAGGTATTGTTGAAGATAATTTATCCTCGTTAGATAATGATGTGGTACAATTTGAGAGAACCGGTTTTGTTCGTTTGGAGGGAGAGAAAGCGTTTTTTTTACATCGCTAATAACTACTCATGTCAGGCCACCATCACCATCATCTTGACGATGATGACTCAGAGCAAAAAACTCGTATTGTTGTTGTGATTACTCTTGTAATGATGGTTATTGAAGTCGCTTATGGTTACATAACAAAATCAATGGCGCTCTTGGCAGATGGTTGGCATATGGGGACTCATGCGGCTGCTCTTGGAATAACACTATATGCTTATTATTATGCACGAAATGAATCAAAAGTTGAAGGTAAAAGAGACAAGGTAATGGCTTTGGGAGGTTTTGCTTCAGCTATTGTATTAGCTATTGTTGCCTTATACATTGGTTGGGAGTCCATTGATAGAATAATGGAGCCTGAAAGAATTCAGTTCAAGGAAGCTATTATTGTTGCTTTTATTGGTTTAGCAGTCAATTTAGTATGTGCCAATATTTTGGGAATTGAAAATCATCATCATGGACACCATGACCACGACCATGACCACAGTCATTCTGAACCTAAAGAAATTAAGAGAGGTACTTGGGCGGCCGCACTTGAGTCTTACAAAAAAGATTGGAGATTTATATCAGATAAATTTGACAA